>CAKVVS010000032.1:0-9665 GCA_934834395.1 Parahaemophilus parainfluenzae
ACGGTGTAGTTACTTGCTAAACGGATCATCCCTTCAGTACCCAATTTACCCAACCATTCAGAGTTGAATACGATTTTCGTTTTTTGTGGGTCTAGAATTTTGTATATCTGTTCTTTATAGGTTTCTGCATTGCGAAGTACATCTTCACGGCTAAGCGGTGGGCGAGTGGTATTTTTACCAGATGGGTCGCCGACCATACCCGTGAAATCACCGATTAAGAAATAGACTTCGTGGCCTAATTGTTGGAATTGACGAAGTTTGTTTAATACCACGGTATGCCCTAAGTGAATATCCGGAGCAGTAGGGTCTGCACCAAGTTTAATTTTAAGTGGGCGATTTTCTTTCAGTTTTTCGATTAAATCCGCTTCAGAAAGAATCTCATCAGTACCGCGTTTTAGTTCTGCGAGAACGGTATTAATATCAGTCATTCTATTTCCTAATGTTATTTCAATATTAAAGGCTACATTATAGAGAATATGGCTGAAATGAAAAGATTGAGATGAAAAAAAAACGCCTATTTGTGGGGAAATAGGCGTGAAGTTGGAGTGATTATCTGTTTGTTTTTAGAATGGCTAGATGATAACTATTATCAAATACCTTGTCAACAACAAAATACAAATAATTCTCAATTATTTTTTTAATCGATGTAAGGTACACTTTCTGTGAGAGAAAGTGCGGTCGGAATGCCATCTGAAATGTCAAATTTTCCCGCATAAGCATAAGCTTCTACACCTTGTGATTTTGCGTCTTTTAAAAGACGATCATATTCAGGATCTACAAACTCAGCGATTTTAAAACGATCGAAGCCATCATGTAATCCAGCAAAGAGAACAACCGCACGATGTCCTTGTTTTTTCATGGCTAAAAGCTCACGAACATGTTTTTGCCCACGGGTAGTCACCGCATCGGGAAACATTCCTAATGTACCTTTTACAAAGGTGATGGATTTCACTTCAACATAACAATCGGGCAAGCCTTCACCTTTAAGCAAGAAGTCGATACGGCTATTTTCTTCACCATATTTCACTTCAGGATAAATTTTATCGTACATAGCCAGTTCTTTGATTTGTTTGTTTTGCAAGGCTTCAAAGACTAGCTGGTTGGATCTGTGCGTGTTAATACAAACAAGTTGGCCATTTGCTAATTGTGTTAATTCCCAACTATGTGGATATTTGCGCGTTTGGCTATCAGAATGAGAGTACCAAACGGTATCACCTTTTTCACCACAGCCAGTCATTGCACCAGTGTTTGCACAATGAATGGTGATCACTTCGCCATTTGGTAATTCAATATCAGTCAAAAAACGTTTATAGCGACGAATTAATTTCGCGGCTTGTAGGGTAGGGAGTTGCATAGCGTATTCCTTGTTAAAAGAAAGTGCGGTCGAATTTTATGATGAAATTGACCGCACTTTGTTCTTATGAATGTTGAGTAAATATTAAACAATTATTCAATGGCATATTCAATAGTGACGACTAAGCGCGCTTTTTTCTCAATAGTGCTCGTGTCGTAGCTACCAGTGTAATCGCTAGAGTCATCTGCATCGGGATTTGGCGCTTGAATGTAGAATGGCCCTTGTGAAGCGGATTTTAACACGCCAACTTTTACGTTACTGGTTTTCGCGAACTCTTCAGCGCGAACATGTGCATCTTGTGTTGCTTTTGAAATTAATTCACGTTTTATTTGTTCAAGGTTTTCTAAGTAGTAATTTGGATCACCAAAACTAATATCTTGGTTGTTAGCTACTAATTGGTGAATATTGGTGAGGGCTTTTTGTAACTTAGTCAATTCTTTAGTTGAAATTCGGATTGATCTTGATGCATCAAAGCCATTCTCTCTACTTTTGGTTTCCCCTTTTTCATTCTCATAATAGTCAGTATGAGTAGAGACATCTAATTCGGTGATTTCTCGATTTTCATCAGCGAAACCTTGTGCTTTAAGGAAACGAACGGCTTCATTTAAGTTTTTCTGATTCGCTGCCATTGCGTCATTATAAGTCGCGCCCCAACCTGTTACGCGGATAACCCATGTACCTTGTGTTGAGGTATAGTGGCTTTCTGCCAAGCCTTTAACTGAAATAGAACCAGTTTGGCGTAAATTTTTAAATTGATTACCTAAGATAAACGCTGATGCCATCAATCCAACTGCGAGAATGATGCCAAAAATAGCGAGATAAGATTTTTTGCTGTTCATATAATGTCCATGATGTGGAATAAAGGAGTGCTTATTATAATGTAATTCATCTTATTGAGTAAGTTAATTATTCGCTATAACGCATATAAAAAATAAGGTTTGAATTGACCGCACTTTTCTCTTTTTAAATTTAAAAAATTGAAACAAATTCTTGATTTACCATTGACTTTTTTACCTGTAGCCCTTACTTTACGAAGTGATGTTTCATCAAATTTATTCTTTGTAAAATAAGGAGCTTTTATGCAATCTCGCATTGTTGTTAATTCACAGGAAGAATCACTACTTAGCACACATAAAGTGCTACGTAATACCTATTTCTTATTGGGATTAACGATGGCATTTTCGGCGGTTGTTGCTTATATTTCTATGAGCTTGAACTTGCCTTATCCAAACCTCATCGTATTGCTCGTAGGCTTTTACGGTTTACTTTTTGTCACAAACCGTTTAGCAAATAGTGCGTGGGGGATTTTGGCTGCATTCGCGTTTACAGGGTTTATGGGTTACACCATTGGGCCAATTTTAAATATGTATGTGGCGAGAGGAATGGAAGATTTGATTATGCTTGCATTTGCAGGTACAGCCATCGTCTTCTTTGCTTGTTCAGCTTACGTGCTAACAACGAAGAAAGATATGTCTTTCCTTTCTACCGCAATTTTCTCATTATTTATCGTGTTATTGTTAGGGATTGTGGCAAGCTTCTTCTTCCAAATTCCAGCACTAGCGGTAGGGATCAGTGCATTGTTTGTGGTGTTCTCAACAATGACAATCCTTTATGAAACCAGCAATATTATTCACGGTGGCGAAACAAACTATATTCGTGCAACAGTGAGTATTTATGTGTCAATTTACAACTTATTCATTAGCTTATTAAGATTACTTTCTATCTTCTCAAGTGATGATTAGTCAGTATTAAATTTAAAGACGCTCCTGATTAGGGGCGTTTTTTTGTTTTGAACTAATTTTCTTAAGATAAGTCTTAGCATACAGGTTCGCTTGTCGTGCCTATTAATAACTAAATAGGAGTTTTTATGAAATCTTTAAAATCACTTTTAACATTAACATCACTTGCATTAGCCGTATCTGGTTCTGCATTGGCAACGAATACATCTGTATTACCAACAAAAGAATCAGTCTTAACTAATTCAAAATCAATGGTTGAAAGTACAAAAGCTGATGTGAAAAATGCGGCAAATGATAAGCTTAAATCAATGAGTGATAGTGCGAGCTCAACAAAATCAAATGCATTAGATAAAGTAACTGAAGCTAAAGAAAAAGCAACATCTGCGAAAGATGCAATGAAAGATAAAGCGACTTCTGCAAAAGATGCGGTAAAAGAGAAAGCATCTACTTTAAAAGAAAAAGCGACTGAGAATAATCAACCGTCCATGAAAGACAAAACCACTGAAAAATTAAATTCAGTGAAAGATAATGCGAAAGAAAAAGCGTCTGACGCAAAAACAAAAGCAGCAGATAAAGTAAAAGAAGTGAAAGAAAAAGCGACTTCAACAAAAGAATCAGTAAAAGACAAAGTGGCTTCTTCTGCTAAAGTAAATATCAATAAAGCAGATGCAGAAACATTACAAAAACTTTCAGGCATCGGAGAGAAAAAAGCACAAGCAATTATTGATTATCGTAACAAAGTGGGCAAAATCAAAAGTGCTGCCGAGCTTTCAAATATTGATGGTATCGGTGAAGCTACAATTGAAAAAATCACCCCATTCTTAAGTTTCTAAGAAAACTCAGATAAAACAGACCGCACTTTATGTGCGGTTTTTTTGTTGAAGTAGATCACAAAATTGTAACAAAGTGTGATTTGAGGATTATTTCTTTTTTTATCCTATGTATAATGGGCAGACAACATCATGTAATACAAGGGGTAGATATGCAGCATTACAATGCCTTTGATGAATGGTTGGCTTCAACCGCTTTGGGTGGTTCTAATCAATCGTATATTGAGGAATTATACGAACGTTATTTAGAAGATCCATCTTCAGTCGATGAAAGCTGGCGTGCTACGTTTGATGCATTGCCGAAAACAACCGCAGTAGAGCAACCACATTCACCAGTCCGTGATTATTTCCGTCGCTTAGCGAGAGAAAATACAACAGAAGCTGTGACGGTTATCGATCCAGAAGCCAGTGCCAAATTAGTTAAAGTCCTCCAATTTATCAATGCTTATCGCTTCCGCGGTCATTTAGAAGCGAAACTTGACCCAATCAATTATTATCGCTGGAAAGTATCCACCGTACCTGAATTGGATTACCGTTATCACGGTTTTACCGAACAGGATCTCAATGAAACCTTCAATATTAATCACTACGTCTATCATCGCGATAACATCAAGTTAGGTGATTTAGCTGAAATGCTGAAAGAGACCTATTGCGGCTCAATTGGTCTTGAGTTTATGCATGTTCAAGATATGGAGCAAAAAAGTTGGCTACAAAGCAAATTAGAAAGCCAATTAAATAAACCGCTCTTTACCAAAGAAGAAAAAATTAATTTATTAAGTGAATTGACCGCTGCAGATGGCTTAGAACGCTATCTCGGTGCAAAATTCCCGGGGGCAAAACGTTTCTCTTTAGAGGGAAGTGATGCCTTTATTCCATTGATGAAAGAAATTATTCGTCATGCGAGCAAACAAGGCGTACAAGATGTGATGTTTGGTATGGCACACCGTGGTCGTTTAAATATGTTAGTAAACGTGCTCGGTAAGAAACCCGAAGATCTTTTTGACGAGTTTGCGGGTAAACATTCAGGCGAGCGTACAGGTGATGTGAAATACCACCAAGGTTTCTCTTCTGACTTCGCAGTCGGTGAGCGTCGCGTACATTTAACCCTTGCATTTAACCCGTCGCACTTAGAAATTGTTAGTCCAGTGGTTATTGGTGCGGTACGTTCTCGTCAAACGAAAAAGAACGATACAGAGCGTAATCAAGTATTAGCGGTTACTGTTCATGGGGATTCAGCGGTAGCGGGACAAGGTGTTGTACAAGAAACCTTGAATATGTCTAATGCACGTGGTTATACCGTTGGTGGAACAATCCGTATTGTGATCAATAACCAAATTGGTTTTACCACCTCTAACCCAAATGACACCCGTTCAACAGAATATTGTACAGACATTGCGAAAATGATTCAGGCACCGATTATTCATGTGAATGGTGATGATCCTGAAGCAGTGGCTTTTGCGGCGAGAATGGCGGTGGAATATCGTAATTTATTCAAACGCGATATTTTCATTGATCTCATTTCTTATCGTCGTCATGGTCATAATGAAGCAGATGAACCATTAGCCACTCAACCAATGATGTATAGCATCATTAAAAAACATCCAACGCCACGTAAAGTCTATGCAGATCGTTTAATTGCTGAAGGGGTGATTACCGAAGAAGAAGCCATTGAAATGATGAATCTCTATCGTGATGCTTTAGATAACGGCGATCGTGTAGTGAAAGAATGGCGAGAAATGGATATCGCCCAAATGGACTGGTTGCAATATCTCAACTATGACTGGACATCCCCTTACGAAAGTAAATTCCCACAAGAACGTTTCCAAACTTTAGCGGAGCGTGTCAGTGAATATCCAGAAACCTTGCGTGCTCATCCTCGTGTAGAAAAAATTTATGCTGATCGCCGTGAAATGGCAAAAGGCGAGAAATTGTTCGATTGGGGGATGGCGGAAACTATGGCATACGCAACCTTATTAGATGAAGGTGCTAATGTTCGTTTATCGGGTGAAGATGCGGGACGTGGTACGTTCTTCCATCGTCATGCGGTTGTGCATAACCAAAATGACGGGACAGGTTATGTGCCATTAACACATTTACATGCCAACCAAGGTCGTTTTGAGGTGTGGGATTCTGTATTATCCGAAGAAGCCGTATTAGCTTTTGAATATGGTTATGCGACAACAGATCCAAAAACATTAACCATTTGGGAAGCGCAATTTGGTGACTTTGCAAACGGTGCACAAATCGTGATTGACCAATTTATCAGTTCAGGCGAACAAAAATGGGGCAGAATGTGTGGCTTGGTGATGTTATTACCACATGGTTATGAAGGCCAAGGTCCAGAGCACTCATCAGCTCGTTTAGAACGTTATTTACAACTTTGTGCAGAACAGAATATGCAAGTGTGTATTCCATCTACACCAGCACAGGTTTACCACATGCTACGTCGTCAATCGATCCGTAAAATGCGTCGTCCATTAATTGGTATTTCACCAAAATCTTTATTACGTCATCCACTTGCCGTGTCAAGTTTAGATGAATTAGTAAATGGCACATTCCAAACAGTCATTGGTGAAATTGATAACATCGATCCGAAACAAGTTAAACGCGTAGTCCTATGCTCTGGTAAAGTGTATTACGATCTCTTGGAACAACGTCGTGCGAATAACCAAACCGATGTGGCGATTATTCGTATTGAGCAGCTTTACCCATATCCACATGAAGATGTGAAGAAAGCATTAGAACCTTATGCTCATGTGACGGATTATGTATGGTGTCAAGAAGAGCCATTAAACCAAGGTGCTTGGTATTGTAGTAAGCATAACTTTGACAGCTCGCTTCCAGAGCATGTGAAGTTAAAATATGCAGGTCGTCCTGCCTCAGCTTCACCTGCGGTAGGTTACATGTCTTTACACACCAAACAGCAAAAACAATTAGTAGAAGATGCGCTGACACTGTAAAAGTGCGGTCGAAATTTTAGTAATTTTTAAAGTAAAGAATAATTTAAAGGAAAATAAAATGACAATCGAAATTCTTGTTCCAGATTTACCGGAATCCGTTGCGGATGCAACTGTTGCAACATGGCATAAAAAAGTTGGTGAGACGGTAAAACGTGACGAAGTATTAGTAGAAATTGAAACAGATAAAGTGGTACTTGAAGTGCCGGCATTAAGCGATGGTGTGGTGGTTGAAATTCTTCAAGAAGAAGGTGCAACCGTAGTAAGTAAACAGCTCTTAGGTAAGCTTTCAACTCAACAAGCGGGCGATATTTCAACTGAAACAGTGAAAGACAATGAGCCAACACCTGCTGATCGTCAAAGAGCAGCCATTGAAAATAGTCATAATAATTCAGCTGATCAAGGTCCAGCTATTCGTCGTTTATTAGCTGAACACGATTTAGATGCAGAGAAAATTCAAGGTTCTGGTGTGGGTGGTCGTATTACCCGTGAAGATATTGCGCGTGAAGTGGCAAAACGTGATGCTCAAAAAGCGAAACAAGATGTGGCAACAGAGCAGAATACCATTAGCACCGTGGCATATAGCTCTCGTTCAGAAAAACGTGTGCCGATGACCCGTTTACGTAAACGTATTGCAGAACGTTTATTGGAAGCAAAAAATACCACCGCAATGCTCACCACATTCAATGAAGTGGATATGCAGCCGATTATGAAATTACGTAAAACATACGGTGAGAAATTTGAAAAACAACATGGTGTACGTTTAGGCTTTATGTCTTTCTACATTAAAGCCGTGGTTGAAGCATTAAAACGTTATCCCGAAGTGAATGCTTCAATTGATGGTGATGACATTGTGTATCACAACTATTTTGATATTAGCATTGCCGTTTCAACGCCGCGTGGTTTAGTGACACCAGTATTACGCAACTGCGATAAACTCAGCATGGCAGATATTGAGAAACAAATTAAATTGCTAGCTGAAAAAGGCCGTGATGGTAAATTAACGGTTGAAGATTTAACAGGCGGTAACTTCACCATTACTAATGGCGGCGTATTTGGTTCTTTAATGTCCACACCAATTATCAATCCACCGCAAAGCGCGATTTTAGGCATGCACGCCATTAAAGAACGCCCAGTTGCGGTAGATGGCCAAGTGGTGATTCGCCCTATGATGTATTTGGCATTGTCTTATGACCACCGCTTAATTGATGGTCGTGAATCCGTCGGTTTCTTAGTGGCGATTAAAGACTTATTGGAAGATCCAACTCGTTTATTATTAGAAATCTAAGCATATAGGCTTTTCTCTTTTGAGGGGAAAAGCCTTTTTTATATCGAAGTAACTAAAAGGGCGGGAATAATGCCCGCCTTTCTATCGTTAAAATCCAATCTTTATTTAGCTATTTTGCGTACTAAGATTGCTAAGATAAAGGTAATGATGATAACAGGGAAAGTCAGACCTAAATCGCTTTCCCAACCTTTTGCCATAAGAAAACGATAGAGCACAAAGCCGACAAACCAAACGCCGAGTCCAACACTATCAACTGATTTTCTTACATCATGCTGTTTAAGAACAAAGAAATCAGCGATAAGCACGGCGATCATTGGTGCGAATACTGAACCAATAAAGAACAAGAAATGTTCGTATTCTGTCACTGGTAAGGTTGAGGCTAATATAATGCCCACAATCACGGTAAGTATGGAGATTGGCGTGACTTTTAATTGAGGGAAAATATTGTTTAAACTCATGCCGGTGGAATAGGCGGGAAGTGCAGTGTTAATCATGGTAGAGGCGATGACAATTAATACGCCGATAACACTGACACCAGCAAGCGAAAGAATTTGTGATATTTCAGATTTACCGGTCACTAATGCTGCACCTAAGCCGAGAGCATACATCCAGCAGCTAGTCGCGGTATAAGTCAGCGTTGAAAGTGCGGTCGTTTTAAATGGTGTTTCACTGTTTTTCGTGTGGTCTGATACTACCGGTAACCAAGAAAGTGGCATGACGGCAGCAATTTCAACAGCTGTACCAAATTTGATATTTTGTGCTACATCCATGGCAATGAATGGTTTATTCGCAACTTGAATACTAAGCCACAACATCAGTAAAAACATGGTGACAAGTGAAATACTTTTAAAGATACCTAATTTAGTAAAGCCGAGTAGTAGCCAAAGTATGATGAGTATGCCTAAGCCAAGTGTAAGAAATGGGAAGAGTGACGCATCGGGTGTTTGATTCAAGATAGAAATGACGTCAGCGCCCATATAAATCATGACAGCTGTCCATCCCATCAGTTGCATGGCATTGAGTAAAGAAAAAAGTCCAGAACCTTTTTCACCAAATGAAATTTGTACCGTTTGCATGGCACTTTTTTGGGTTCTCGCACCGATGTAACCTGCACAGAAAAACATCGAACCACCAATAAAGTGTCCAACGACGATGGCGATTAAACCTTGTTGCCATCCTAGTGGTGCAAACCAAGTACCCGTGAGAATTTCTGCCATTGAAATAGCAGCGGTAAACCAAATGAGTGCAATCGCAAGATTGCTTGATTTTTTCGTTTGCATGTTGTTATCCTTAACATGGATTGTGACTGTTCTGGCTCAGTATATAACTCAATATAGAAAGAGCAAGCCCCGAATTTGAGCTAAAACAAAGTGCGGTCAAATTTTTGTCTGTTTCGCTAAACAATATCAAAAATAGGAAGGAAATATGAATTTACATGAGTACCAAGCTAAGCAGCTTTTTAAGCAATATGCTCTGCCGGTGAGTGAAGGTGTCGTG
>CAKVVS010000033.1:0-9587 GCA_934834395.1 Parahaemophilus parainfluenzae
GCAAAAACGTTTAAAGCAAGGAATAACCAAAGGTAGAACTTCCCTTTTTGACGGTAACCTTCTAACAACGTATTACCGGTATCTAGGGTATATTGAACACCGAAACGGAAGAAAGGATATTTAAATAAGTTAGCAAGAATAACAATACTCACTAATTCCCAACCATAGATCGCACCCGCTTGGGTGGATGCAATAATATGCGAACCACCAACAGCTGCTGATGCCATCACGATTCCAGGACCTAAGGCAGAGAATTTACTCGCCCATGTTGATTTTTCTACTGGAGTTGAAACTTCACTCATAAAATGTTCTCTTATAAATTGACCATAAACTGAAAAAGGACTTATTTATAATAGAATTTTATCCTTGAGTAAAGTAAATAAAATCCACTTAAAAGCAGTAGTGAAAAATAAAAATCTGATTATTTTATTTTTTCAGAATATAACTTCAAAACAAATAAATTTTCCTAGTATTCATACCACAAAACTGGCAGCTTTAAGTGAATAAAATTTTTTCAATAAAAAGAAAGTGCGGTCAATTTTGCACTATTTTTTGCATAGGTTTGAGAAGGTTTTAAATGGTTTTTAAAAGGATTTTAAAATTTTAAATCAGGCTATGCCCAATATGCACCACTTACCCGATAATCTGTAAATGCTGGGCATCTTTGCCTGTAATGCTAATTGGCGGGTACTTTTCTTTGTTATCGCTGATAAGCGAAATGCCGTCCCATTCCATTTTCACACGTTTTACCCACATGCTTTCGCCGTTTTGAACAAGGTAAATGCGGTCGCCTTGAATTTCTTTGCGGCTTAAATCTACCAACATCTGGTCTCCATCGTTGATGGTGGGTAGCATAGAATTGCCGTTTGCCCAAAATACGGCACATTTTTCCGCTTTTACGCCTAAACTGCATAATAGGCTATCTGAATAAGGCTCTTGCCCGTCGGCTTCTGTTGCCCCTTCGTTAAAGCTGCCAAAGCCTGCTGAAACGTTGATAGAGCTATAACAGTCCACCATACTCACGCCCTCATCTAGTAACTCTTGCATTCTCTCAAACGCACGGCTGACAAGGCTTCCTGTCGGTTTTTCTGTCGTTGTTTTATTGCTTGACCCGCCTTACTTATGCACTCGCCAAGAGAGCTACAAGCAAGCCACTTACTTTGATTTGATTGATTTTTTACGCCTAATCAATCTAACCAAGCCTCCTTATATTTTCTTCAGTAGCACAAAAAGTGAATTTATCCGTTATTTGGACTATATGCAGGAATGTAAAACCGATAACTGGCAAGCGTTTGAGAATTACGAGCGAATTGTGGTGAAGACATCAATCTTCAAAGATGGGGTTTATGAGGATAATATGATTTATAAGTTCTAAATTTAAACCCTCTTTAAAGTCGATTTAAAGAGGTTTTTTTTGTGGCTTATTTTGCATAGGGCTTTGGAGATTAGCTATGCAAAATAATTTGCAAAACTATGCAAAAAATTTTGCAAGCTTACAATTATTTTGAAGATAAAGTGTTTGATAAATTCTCAATTATTGGGTAATAAATATGCTGGAATATTCCAGCATTTTTTATTTACATTTTATTAATAACTGTTTCTAATAAATTATTTTTTTCAAATAAACATTTAATAGAGTACTTATCTTTTTCTCCATGAGAATTTTTTAAAGTTATACTAGAAATTAAACTAACTCTTCCGTTAGGGTGTTGAAGGTAAGATACATCTAAAAATTTAGAAAAATTAACTAATTTTTGTTTAGAAAATCTACGTTCTACATCTTTTTCACATAGTAGAATAGCTTTTTGTTGAGAAATGTATTCTATTGATTGCGATTTCCCAGAATTCATATCATCTAAAGAAAAAAATACATTAAATGACGATAATCCTTCTCCGCAAGTAACATAGAATACAGGATTGCTTTTAGTTCCCTTGGTTGATGAGACATCTAATACTGCAGGATCGATTTTTTTACAGTTAGCATTTTCTCTATGAATTTTATTAAGTTCTGCTGTTATTAATTTCTTATAAGGCTTTGTTATATCATTCCAATTAACATCTTCTTCTTCAATAATTCTAAATCCTTTTTCATCGAATTTAGCTTCTTTTAAAAATGAGCTTTTAATCCAGCCAACATGAGAGTCAGATAAATAGGAAGGGGATACAGCTTTAACTAAAGACCAAGAGTGATTAGGAGTATGGCATAATTCTCTCACAACATATTCATTGCTAAATTCAATATAAGAAATTTCATTTATAGCTTTACTGAGTGTTTCATTAATGACTTTCTCGCTCTTATCGCTTGGTTTTATGTAAACAGGAATCTCACTTCCTTTTGGTATGTACTCAGCATCAGTTTTCACATCTGTATCGGTACAAAGCTGAATATTCTGAGCATATGTATTAATAGAAACTCCGAAAAATAATAAAAATTTAAGAATACTTTTCATAGTAAATTCCTTAATCGCTAATTATAGATAAAACAAAAGGGGAATAATCCCCCTTACATTATTCAGACTTAGTAACTTGAATCGCTAACTCTTCCAACGCTTGTGGATTTGCATAGCTTGGAGCTTCTGTCATTAAACACGCTGCCGCGGTCGTTTTCGGGAATGCAATCACATCGCGAATATTTTCAGTGCCTGTTAAAAGCATGGTTAAACGGTCTAAACCAAATGCTAAACCAGCATGTGGAGGTGTACCGAATTTTAATGCATCTAACAAGAAGCCGAATTTTTCACGTTGTTCTTGTTCGTTAATACCAAGAATGCGGAATACCGTTTGTTGCATTTTCGGATCGAAAATACGCACGGAACCACCACCTACTTCATAGCCGTTAATGACCATATCGTAAGCATTTGCTACCGCACTTGTTGGATCTGCTTCTAATTGCTCTGGGCTGAAATCTTTTGGTGAAGTGAATGGGTGATGCATTGCTGCAAGATTACCCTCTTCATCACGTTCAAACATTGGGAAATCAATCACCCAAAGCGGTTGCCATTCGTCTAAACGAGTTAAGCCAAGATCACGACCTAATTTCAAACGTAACGCGCCCATTGCATCCGTAGTGGTTTGCCATTTGTCTGCACCGAAGAATAAGATATCGCCAGTTTGAGCTTTCACACGTTCAGCTAAGGCTTTCCATACCTCTTCATTTAAGAATTTCGCGATCGGACTTTGTACGCCTTCAAGACCAGCATTAATGTCATTTACTTTCGCCCAAGCCAAACCTTTTGCACCGTAAATACCAACAAATTGTGTGTATTCATCAATTTGTTTACGAGTGATTTCAGTACCATTTGGTACACGAATGACTGCCACACGGCCGTTTGGATTGTTTGCTGGCTCGTTAAATACTTTAAATTCAACGTCTTTAACGATATCAGCCACATCGACTAATTCAAGCGGGTTACGCAAATCTGGTTTATCTGAACCAAAACGAGTCATCGCTTCTTGCCAGGTCATTTGTGGGAATTTGCCTAAATCCACACCAATGATGTTTTGCCATAAACCGTGCACCATGCGTTCCATGATCTCACGTACTTCTGGTGCAGTTAAGAAAGAGGTTTCCACATCGATTTGAGTAAATTCAGGCTGACGATCTGCACGTAAGTCTTCATCACGGAAACATTTCACGATTTGATAATAACGATCAAAACCAGACATCATTAAAAGCTGTTTGAAAAGCTGTGGTGATTGCGGCAACGCATAGAATTTGCCTTTATGCACACGGCTTGGCACTAAATAGTCACGCGCACCTTCTGGCGTTGCTTTGGTAAGCATTGGGGTTTCAATATCAAGGAAACCATTGTCATCCATAAAACGACGCACAAAACTGGTGATTTTTGCACGGGTTTTCAAACGTTGTGCCATTTCTGGACGACGTAAATCTAAATAGCGATATTTTAAACGTTGTTCTTCGGTGTTATTTTGGTTGAAGTCTAATGGTAAAACGTCAGAAGCATTGTAGATGCGTAATTCTTTCGCCAATACTTCCACTTCGCCTGTCGCCATATTTTTATTAACTTGATTATCAGGACGCGCGATCACTTCACCTTTAATTTGAATACAAAATTCATTACGTAAGCCTGAAGCTGCAGTTAACGCTTCTTGATATTTAGGGTCAAAACAAACTTGTACGACACCATCGCGATCACGCATATCAATAAAAATTAAACCACCTAAATCGCGACGACGGTGAACCCAACCGCTTAATGTTACTTCTTGTCCAATATGGTTGCGGTTTAATGCACCGCAATAATGTGTACGCATCATTTCTATATTCCTTTCATTTTTCTAAAAATGGATAATTAACGCGTTGATTATACGGAAAAAGACATGCCTTTTAAATTGAAAAGCGAAATTTATTTGATCCTTTAAAAACTTTCACTAAAATGACCGCAGTTTTTTGCATTTTATCTAAATAAATGCCTTCTCAATACAACAACAGAATTCAATCATGATGAAAGATACAATTTTTGCCGCCCCGATCGAAAAACTGGGCGATTTTACTTTTGATGAAAGCGTGGCGGAAGTTTTCCCCGATATGATTCAACGCTCGATTCCTGGCTACTCCAACATTATCACCGCGATTGGTATGTTAGCTGAACGCTTTGTGACGGCTGACAGCCAAGTCTATGATTTAGGCTGTTCACGCGGTGCGGCAGCCCTTTCTATGCGACGTAATATTAAACAACCTAATGTAAAAATTATCGGTGTCGATAATTCTCTCCCGATGGTTGAACGCTGCCGTCAGCATGTCGCGGCATATCATAGTGATGTGCCAGTGGAAATTCTTTGTGATGATATTCGTCAAATTGAAATTAAAAACGCCTCAATGGTTGTGCTGAACTTCACGTTGCAATTTTTACCACCAGAAGATCGTGTAGCCTTGCTCACAAAAATCTACGAAGGTTTAAATCCAAATGGTGTATTGGTGCTCTCTGAAAAATTCCGTTTTGAAGATGAAAAAGTAAATGAGCTGCTTATTGACCTGCACCACCAATTCAAACGTGCTAACGGTTATAGTGAACTTGAAGTGAGCCAAAAACGCACCGCACTTGAAAATGTCATGCGTACTGACTCGATTAACATCCACAAAGAGCGGTTAAAAAACATCGGATTTTCACACGTCGAATTATGGTTCCAATGTTTTAATTTTGGTTCAATGATTGCGGTAAAATAAACAAAAATAAAGTGCGGTCAAAAACATCATGTTTTTTGGCCGCACTTTTTATATGTAATTAACCTTAATTATGCCGCATTCGGCTTATGGAGTAAGGTAAAAGCAATGAAACCAAATCCTAAGAAGCAAGAAACGATCAAGGCATAAAAACCACCATCCCAGCCAAATAAGTCGACCAATTTACCCATTACATAGCCTGCACTCGCAGAACCTAATAAGTAACCGAATAGTCCGGTTAGACCTGTCGCTGTACCTGTTGCAACACGTGGCACAAGGTCTGCCGCTTGAAGCCCGATCATCATTACTGGACCATAAATTAAGAAACCGATAGCAACAAGACAAATATTATCTACGAGTGGATTTCCTTCTGGGTTTTTCCAATAAACAATAATCGCGATTAATACACCGGTTAGGAATAATAACATCGGCGGTGCACGGTGACCTTTGAAGACTTTATCACTCAAATAACCACTAGCAAGCATACCAAAGATACCTGCATATTCGTAAAGGAAATACGCCCAACTTTGTTTGTCTACAGAGAAATGTTTTACTTCTTTTAGATACGTTGGTGCCCAGTCAATAATGCCGTAACGAATGAAATACACAAATACGTTCGCAAGTGCAATCGCCCATAAGAACTTATTATTAATGATGTATTTCATAAAAATATCTTTAGAAGAAAGCGTGTGAGCCGATTCGACTTTCTCTACGATTTTTTCACCTTTCCATTCATCTACCGGTGGTAACCCTTGTGATTCTGGAGTATCGTGCATTAAATAGAACATGATGAATGCCAATACAATCGCGATTAAGGCTGGTAAATAGAATAAAGATTGCCATACGCCGAAAATCGATAAACCGAGGATCGCTAATGGACCAATTAAACCACCACCTAAGTTATGCGATACGTTCCACCAGCTCCACCAAACACCACGTTCAGAAACCGAGAACCAGTTGGTCATTGTTTTTGCACCTGGTGGGTATCCCATTCCTTGGAACCAGCCATTTAATGCAGCTAACACAATCATCAATGGAATAGAAGAAAGCACGCCTGGTACTAAACCGAAAATTAAGCTCACTAATGCAGAACCTAATAAACCAATAGTAATAAAATATTTAGGATTACTTCGGTCAGAAATATTCCCCATAATGAACTTACTAAAACCGTAAGCCAGTGATAACGCTACCCCAACTGTACCTAAATCAGCTTTAGTAAAGCCATATTCATCAATAAGATAAGGAATTGCTAAAGAAAAGTTTTTGCGGATAAGATAATAAGCCGCATACCCGATAAATACTCCAGCAAATACCTGCCAACGTAATTTTTTATACTCGGCATCTGTTCTAGAACTTTCAATTCTTGGTGCTGGAGGAGATGCTTTTAAGAATGAAAACATCTTTGTTCTCCTATAATAATTTACAACTTGTCGTATCCTTGTAATAGCTAGGCCACTACAACGAGAAACAGATTACCAAAGCCGAATATGAAACAGAGCTCCGACCACTCCAAATGATTAGTTCATTTTAGTTATTTAAACGACTCTAATTTCTGGGATAAATTACGTCCTAAGTCTATTTAAAAATTTCTATGTTATAATACCGACCAACCCAATAAAAAAAGGATAATAAGATGAGAATTTTACACACCATGCTTCGAGTGGGTGATTTAGACCGCTCTATTAAATTTTATCAAGACATTTTAGGTATGCGTTTATTACGCACAAGTGAAAACCCTGAGTATAAATATTCACTAGCCTTTTTAGGTTACGAGGATGGTGAGAGTGCAACTGAAATTGAATTAACATACAACTGGGGCGTGACTGAATATGATCTTGGTAATGCTTACGGTCATATTGCTATTGGTGTAGATGATATTTACGCAACTTGTAAAGCGGTACGTGCTAATGGCGGTAAAGTAACTCGCGAAGCAGGCCCTGTTAAAGGTGGCACAACCGTGATTGCATTCGTTGAAGATCCAGATGGTTATAAGATCGAGTTTATTGAAAACAAAAGTGCAAAATCAGCTTTAGGGAATTAAGGAATACATTGTGTCAGATACACCTGAAATTCCTTATCACCACCAATTAAAAAATCGGTTCCGTGGCTATTTCCCTGTCATTATTGATGTGGAAACAGCTGGATTTGATGCGAAAAAAGATGCACTTTTAGAGCTTGCGGCAATTACCTTAAAAATGGATGAAAATGGCAATTTACACCCTGATCAAAAATGCCATTTCCATATTGAACCATTTGAAGGTGCGAATATTAATCCCGAATCACTCAAATTTAACGGGATTGATATTCACAATCCATTGCGTGGTGCCGTATCTGAATTAGATGCCATCACAGGGTTGTTCCAAATGGTGCGTCGTGGACAAAAAGATGCTGAATGTCAGCGTTCTATCATCGTGGCGCACAATGCTGCTTTTGACCAAAGCTTCGTGATGGCGGCGGCTGAACGTACGGGCGTAAAACGCAATCCATTCCACCCTTTTGGGATGTTTGATACCGCAACGCTTGCCGGTTTTATGTTTGGCCAAACAGTACTCGTCAAAGCGTGCCAAGCGGCAAAAATTCCTTTTGATGGCAAACAAGCCCATTCAGCGCTATATGATACCGAACGTACTGCGGAATTATTTTGCTATATGGTGAATCACTTAAAAGAGCTTGGCGGTTTCCCGCATATTGCTCAACCCGATGCAACGGAAAAAACTGATGAAAATCAGACCACACTTTAATTTTTAAAATTTTTTAGAAAAAAACTTGCAATCGTTTTCGCTTTACCGTATTTTAAAAAGTAATTCAATTTAGTTATCTAAATAAGAGAGTTTCAAATGAACTTTATCCTTCGTCACCATCATCGCCATTCAACTGAATAATCTTTCAGGCTGTTGGCGTGCTTGGAAGATTTCTTCCGAGCTGACAAGATAAAGATCAAAAAAATCTTACCCCTCGGAAGGCAACTTTCGAGGGGTTTTGTTTTATTATTAATTACAGGAGTTTATTACTATGCGACATTTAACCTTAAATCAATTTTCTTTTATGCGACCTTTTAAGTTTAATTAATCAATAAGGAACAACAATATGCTATCTAATCCCGTTGTTATTTCAATTGTCGTGCTACTGGCGTTAAGCCTACTGCGCGTGAACGTGGTTATCGCACTTGTGATTTCGGCCCTTACAGCTGGTTTATGCGGAGACTTAGGTTTAAGCAAAACCATTGAAGCCTTTACAGGTGGTTTAGGTGGTGGTGCTGAAGTTGCCATGAACTATGCGATGCTCGGTGCATTTGCCATTGCGATTTCAAAATCTGGCATCACTGATTTGCTTGCTTATAAAATTATTACTCGAATGAACAAAACACCAACCGGCAAAAATTTAGCTTGGTTTAAATATATGCTACTTGGTATTTTGCTTTTATTCTCAATTTCATCCCAAAACTTGCTCCCAGTACACATTGCGTTTATTCCGATTGTGGTACCGCCTTTACTTTCTATTTTTAACCGTTTAAAAATCGATCGTCGTGCAGTGGCTTGTATTATTACCTTTGGTTTAACCGCAACTTATATGATCTTGCCTGTCGGTTTCGGGAAAATCTTTATCGAAAGCGTTTTAGTAAAAAATATCAATCTGGCTGGTGCTCCACTCGGTTTACAAACCAGTGTTGGTGAAGTTTCTTTTGCTATGCTTATCCCTGTTATTGGTATGATTCTTGGTTTACTCACTGCCGTATTTGTTACCTATCGCAAACCGCGCGAGTATGTTGTGACAACGGCAGAACCAACTACAACTGAAATTGAACAACACATTGCGAACATTAAACCTATTCAAATTACCGCAAGTGCGGTTGCTATTGTCGCGACTTTTGCCACACAGCTTTTCACAAGCTCTACAATTATTGGTGGTTTAGTTGGTTTAATCATTTTCGGTGTATTCGGTATCTTCAAACTCAAAGAAAGTAATGACATTTTCCAACAAGGCTTACGTTTAATGGCGATGATCGGCTTTGTTATGATTGCTGCTTCTGGTTTCGCTAATGTGATTAATACCACAAGCGGTGTGAAAGAGTTAGTTGATGCACTTTCAACGGGTGCGATTCAAAGTAAAGGCGTTGCGGCATTCTTAATGTTACTCGTTGGGTTATTGATTACCATGGGTATTGGTTCTTCTTTCTCAACTGTACCAATTATTACCTCAATTTATGTACCACTCTGTCTCTCTTTTGGCTTCTCACCACTTGCGACAGTCGCTATCGTAGGTGTAGCAGCAGCATTAGGGGATGCGGGTTCACCGGCTTCTGACTCAACACTTGGGCCGACATCCGGTTTAAATATAGATGGTAAACACGACCACATTTGGGATTCTGTTGTGCCAACCTTTATTCACTACAATATCCCACTAT
>CAKVVS010000034.1:0-9468 GCA_934834395.1 Parahaemophilus parainfluenzae
GTTTAAGACTAAGACGTAGATAGGTCTGGTGTGTAAGCGGTGCGAGCCGTTGAGCTAACAGATACTAATTGCCCGAGAGGCTTAACTATACAACGCTCAAGGGTTTTGGGTGTTGGAAGACGAGACGAAACTCAGAAAAGAGAAAGTTTTGAGGTTAAATCAGCTTGTTTGGTTGTGAGCACTAGAGATAGTGAGAGCAGAAAGAGATAGAAGAAGTTATTAAAGGAATAATCCTGGCGGCGATAGAGCGGTGGTCCCACCTGACCCCATACCGAACTCAGAAGTGAAACGCCGATGCGCCGATGGTAGTGTGGGGCTTCCCCATGTGAGAGTAGGACACCGCCAGGTACTGAATGTGAACCCCGAGCTGAATGGCTTGGGGTTTTTTGTTTATAGAGTTTTCAATATTTTAGCAAAGCGTTGATTCTATGATACAATCACCGCCGTAATTTTAATAAAACAAGAGAAAATATGACCGCACTTAATGTATTAATTTATCCAGATGATCACCTAAAGATTGTTTGTGAGCCAGTTGCTGAAGTCAATGATGACATTCGCAAAATTGTAGATGATATGTTTGATACGATGTACCAAGAAGAAGGCATTGGTCTTGCCGCTCCACAGGTAGATATCTTGCAGCGTATTATTACGATTGATATTGAAGGTGACAAACAAAATCAATTAGTGTTGATTAATCCAGAAATTTTGGCTTCTGAAGGTGAAACAGGCATTGAAGAAGGTTGTTTATCTATTCCTGGATTCCGGGCTTTAGTTCCTCGTAAAGAAAAAGTCACGGTAAAAGCGTTAGACCGTAATGGAAAAGAATTTACGCTTGATGCAGATGGTTTATTAGCGATCTGCATTCAACATGAGATCGATCATTTGAACGGTATTTTATTTGTGGATTATCTTTCACCGTTGAAACGTCAACGTATCAAAGAAAAATTAGTGAAATATAAAAAACAAATTGCAAAACAATAATCAAAAGTGCGGTATAAAATGACCGCACTTTTCCTATCAACGCCATAACGTAGAACATTATGAAACCATTGAATATCATCTTTGCCGGTACGCCGGACTTCGCAGCACAGCATCTTGCTGCACTCTTAAATTCACATCACAATATTATTGCTGTTTATACGCAGCCAGATAAACCGGCTGGTCGAGGTAAAAAATTACAGGCGAGTCCTGTAAAGCAATTAGCTGAACAGCATCAAATTCCTGTTTATCAACCAAAATCCTTACGTAAAGAAGACGCACAAGCAGAGCTTAAAGCGTTAAATGCTGATGTAATGGTTGTTGTTGCTTATGGTTTGATTTTACCTCAAGCAGTGTTGGATATGCCTCGTTTAGGTTGTTTAAATGTGCATGGTTCTCTCTTGCCACGTTGGCGTGGTGCTGCACCTATTCAGCGGTCTATTTGGGCAGGGGATCAACAAACCGGTGTGACGATTATGCAAATGGATGTGGGTTTGGATACTGGCGATATGTTACACAAAGTGTATTGCGATATTGATGCACAAGAAACCTCAACCTCGCTTTACCATAAATTAGCTGAAATTGCGCCAGCTGCATTGATTGATGTTTTGGATCATTTGGAAGAAGGGAAATTCACTGCAGAAAAACAAGATGATAGCCAAAGTAACTATGCAGAGAAACTTTCCAAAGAAGAGGCTAAATTAGATTGGTCGCTATCGGCAGCCCAGCTTGAACGTAATATTCGCGCGTTTAATCCTTGGCCGGTTAGTTTCCTACAATTAACTGATGAACAAGGTAATGAACAAACCTTAAAAGTTTATGCTGCTGCCGTGTTGCCACATGTGGATAAACCAGCTGGGACGATTTTAAGTGTCGATAAAAAAGGTATCCAAATTGCCACGAAAGAAGGCGTTTTAAATTTATTGCAACTTCAGCCCGCAGGCAAGAAACCTATGTCTGTGCAAGACTTCCTCAATGGTCGAGCAGATTGGTTCCAGGTTGGTAAGGTTCTAAACTAATGGTATTTCAACGAAAAAAAACGGAAAAATCGACCGCACTTTCGGTACGCGCTATTGCTGCTCAAGTGATTTTACAGGTTTTAGATCAAGGTAAGTCCTTATCAACGTTGCTTCCTGAAGTGCAATCGCAGGTAAAACCACAGGATTTACCTTTATTACAGGAAATCACCTTTGGTATTTGTCGCGTATTGCCTCGTTTAGAAAATATTATAAAAAAACTATTAGATAAGCCATTGAAGGGTAAAACCCGCATCGTGCACTGCTTGCTATTGGTGGGATTGTACCAATTACTTTATATGCGCGTGCCCGCTCATGCGGCGGTAGATGAAGTGGTGAACGCCACAAAATCATTAAAATCGGATAGTTTCCGTGGTTTGGTTAATGGTGTACTGCGTCGCTTCTTACGGGAACAAGAAGATATTCTTGCTGTAGTAGATAAGCATTGGCAAACGCTTCATCCTGAATGGTTTGTGAATAAACTCAAAAAATCTTATCCAAATTGGCGTGACATTATTGAGGCGAATAACCAAAAGCCACCAATGTGGTTACGGGTCAATCAACAACAAAATAATACGGAAACTTACCGCACTTTGTTGGAAGAGCAAGAGATAGCAGCATTTGAATGTGATAATCCACATGCTCTGCGCTTAGCTCAACCGCTTTCTGTTTCGAAACTACCGAATTTTGAACAAGGTGCAGTAACCGTTCAGGATCTTAATGCACAATGGTCGGCCTTATTGCTTGAGCCACTAAATGGTGAATTAATTTTAGATGCTTGCGCGGCGCCAGGTGGGAAAACTACGCATATTTTAGAGATGGCACCGCAAGCGAAAGTGATTGCGCTTGATGTAGAGGCTCATCGCTTAAAACGCGTCGAAGAAAATCTTACCCGTTTGAATCAACAGGCGATTGTCGTTTGTGGTGATGCGACCGAGCCTGAAAAATGGCTTTCAGAAATAGGTCTAAATGGTGCATCCTTTGATCGTATTTTATTAGATGCACCTTGCTCAGCAACGGGCGTGATTCGTCGTCATCCAGATATTAAATGGTTACGTCAAGAAACGGATATTGCTCAATTGGTTGCCTTGCAAGGACAAATTCTAAAAGTGCTTTGGGCAAAATTGAAACCTAATGGTATTTTGCTTTACGCGACTTGCTCGGTGCTTCCCAATGAGAACAGTCAGCAAATACAGCATTTTTTAGCTGAAACACCCGATGCAGAATTAATGCCATTGCCGTTTGAACAAACGGAAAATACGATTGGAATCCAATTCTTACCACAAGAGAATGGCGGGGATGGGTTCTATTATGCAAAATTGAGAAAACGGTCAGCTTAAATGAATTTGCCTTTAATTGATGTCGTCATTCCTTGCTATAACACTGAACAAACACTTTTTCGTGCAGTAGAGTCTGTGTTGCAGCAAAATAATCTTGGTCACCTTTGGCTGATTGATGATGCATCGACAGATAATACATTTGCATTAGCCTTACAGCTTGCAGAGCAATATCCAAATAGAATTTCTATCGAGCAATTGCCAAAAAATAGCGGTGTCGCAATGGCTCGAAATTGGGGCGCAATGCTCTCTGCTAAAAGTGCGGTCGATTTTGTCGCATTTTTAGATGCGGATGATGCATACGAACCTGGTGCATTGGAAGTGGCTGCGGCAACCTTTCATTTTCAGACAGATACTTCAGTCGTAAGATTAGCATTAAAGCCGATAAATTTAGCCCAACGTTATGCAGAACACCCTAATTTTGATCAGGCATGGCAATATATGCGCATGACCTGCGGGGGAAATATCGTTTTCAATAAAGCTTTTTTCTTAGCGTGTGGCGGATTTCCAACACATCAATTATTCCGAGAGCTCGGCGGTGAAGATGGAGCCTTGGGCATTGCAACCACTAAAACGGCAAAAGTGGCGACCTTATTTGAAGATGTGGGTGTGTTGCATTTTTGTCGTGAAGGCATGCATGCGGAGCGTTTACTCGATGGCCTGTTATTTGGTAAACAAGATCCAGCGATTACAGCCGAAAAAATGGCAGAAGCTGAACAAGTCACATCGACTATTTGTCGCCGTATTGAGGCATTAAAGTGCGGTCTAAATTCAGCTGAAATTGGCATCCGACCTTTGGTTGTGGAGAGAACAGAATGAAAATAATCATCTTAGGTGCAGGGCAAGTAGGCACAACACTTGCGGCAAATTTAGTGAGTGAAGATAACGACATCACACTGGTAGATAATGAATCTCAACATTTGCAGAATTTGCAAGATAAGCATGATTTACGCGTAGTTAAAGGTTCCCCTTCTTCACCCAAGGTTTTACGTGATGCAGGAGCCGCTGATGCAGACTTGATGGTTGCAGTAACGGCATCAGATGAAATTAATATGATTGCTTGCCAGTTGGGATATACCCTTTTCAATACCCCAACACGTATTGCGCGTATTCGTAATGCGGAATATTTGCGTGAGAAAGATAAATTATTTAATAATGAAAACGTACCCATCGATCATCTTATTTCACCAGAAAATTTAGTTACGGATGAGATTACGCGTTTAATTGCTTATCCAGGCGCGTTGCAAGTGGCACATTTTGCCAATAATCGAATTAGCATTGTGGTTGTAAAAGCCTATTACGGTGGTCCGTTAGTGGGCTATGCACTATCTGCTTTTAAAGAGCATATGCCACACATTGATTGCCGAATCATTTCGATTTTACGTAATGAAAGATTAATTCGTCCGCAAGGCTCGACCATTATTGAGGCAGGCGATGAAATTACCTTTATTTGTGCGACGGAACACATTAAAGCGGTGATGAGTGAGTTGCAACGCCTTGAGAAAACCTACAAACGTATCATGATCGTTGGCAGCGGGAATATTGCCTCAGGTGTGGCAAAACAGTTAGAAGATAAGTATCAAGTAAAACTCATTGAGCGTGATGGTGAAAAGGCGAAAGTTTTAGCTGAAAGACTCTCTAAAACCCTGGTTTTCCATGGTGATGCTTCTGACCAAAATTTACTTTTTGAAGAGCATATTGAGAGCGTCGATGTCTTTTTATCTCTAAGTGCGGATGATGAAGCTAATATTATGTCGGCGTTACTGGCAAAACGCCTAGGGGCTAAAAAAGCCATGGTGCTTATTCAACGCATGGCATATATCAATTTGATTCAAGGTGGAACCATTGATATTGCGGTTTCACCACAACAGGCAACAATCTCAGCTTTATTAGGACATGTGCGTAAAGGGGATATCAAAAATGTGGCCTCTTTGCGTCATGGTACTGCGGAAGCCATTGAACTAGTTGTGCATGGCGATGCGACAACATCCAATGTGGTTGGAAGACAAATTGGCGATATTAAGCTGCCAGTAGGGGCGATGATTGCGGCAATTTTACGTAAAAATGAAGTAATCATTGCTCGTCGTCAGGTTGTTATTGAAGAAGGCGATAATGTGATTGTTTATATTAATGACAAGAAATCTGTGTCAGAAATTGAAAAATTATTCCAACCAAGTGCATTTTTTATTTAAATAACAGTTTACTTTTTAATCTGAAAACCTATAATACGCACTCTTTTAATTTTTTAAACCAACACAAAAGGAAATTTTATGAGCTTTCTTAAAGAATTCCGCGAATTCGCAATGCGCGGCAACGTAGTTGATATGGCAGTCGGTGTGATCATCGGTGGTGCTTTTGGTAAAATCGTAAGTTCACTTGTCGGTGACGTAGTAATGCCTGTGTTAGGTATTTTAACTGGTGGCGTGGATTTCAAAGATTTGAAAATCACGTTAGCTCAAGCTGTAGGTGAAACCCCAGCAGTAACCTTAAACTACGGTGTATTTATTCAAAACGTTTTTGATTTTATCATCATTGCATTCGCAATCTTCATGATGATCAAAGGTATTAATAAAGTGAAAAAACCAGTAGAAGAAGTGAAAGGCCCTTCACAAGAAGAATTACTTACTGAAATTCGCGATTTATTAAAAAAACAATAAGAATTTGATCTAAATAAAAAAAGGTTGGTATTTTACCAACCTTTTCTTTTACCTAAAATTTAAGCTTTTAATAATAATGCAACAGCCTCGCAAGCAATACCTTCACTTCTACCTGTAAAGCCAAGTTTTTCTGTTGTGGTTGCTTTAACATTGACTTGCTCAATATCACAATGTAAATCTTCCGCAATTTTCGCTCGCATTGCATCGATATGCGGACGCATTTTAGGGGCTTGTGCAATAATGGTCACATCCACATTACCTACTTTATAGCCTTTTTCTTGTACTTGGCGGAATGCTTCTCGTAATAAAACACGGCTATCTGCATTCTTATATTGCATATCGGTATCAGGGAAGAGTTTACCAATATCACCTAATGCTACTGCACCTAATAAAGCATCTGTTAAGGCATGTAAGGCGACATCACCATCAGAATGGGCAATAAACCCAGTGTGGTAAGGCACTTCAACGCCACCAATAATTAAAGGGCGGTCTTCACCAAAGGCATGAACATCAAACCCATGTCCAATTCGTATCATAGTGTTTTCCTTGTTAAATAAAATTCGGCTAAAGCTAAATCTTCTGGACGTGTAACTTTAATATTATCACTTCGTCCTGCAACTAAGTGCGGTTGAAATCCGGCAAGTTCCATCGCAGAGGCTTCATCTGTAATATTGGCGCCTTGAGAAAGCCCCTGTTTAAGTGCATTTCTTAATAGATCGCAACGGAAAAATTGAGGCGTCTGAGCAAGCCAAAGTTCGGAGCGATCTTCTGTTTTAATAATATTTTGTTGTTTATTTGCGCGTTTAATCGTATCGACCGCTGGAATAGCTAAAATAGCACCTTGCTCATCATCGATTTGGAGCAATTTATCTAAATCTTGATGTGTTAAACAAGGTCTGGCTGCATCATGCACCAACACCCAAGCATGGTCATTTTTGATCGCGTTGAGTCCATTTAGAACTGACTCAGCGCGTGTTTCACCCCCTTCAACGAGGGTGATGTTTTGATGAGGGAATAAGGTCATTTCAGAAAGATAGGGATCATTTTTTCCCACCGCAAGAATAACGTGATTGATTGCAGGATGGGATAGAATGACTGAGAGCGTATGTTCCAGAATCGTCTTGTCTAGGATTTTCAGATATTGCTTCGGTTTGTTTGCCTGCATACGGCTTCCAACGCCCGCAGCAGGAATGACGGCAATAATTTCGCGGCTCATTATTTATGCTCTTTGACGATGTGATAGAACACTTCGTTTGGTTTGACCATATCATGGCTCATGCGTGCTCGCTCTTCAATAGATTCAAAGCCTTTTGTTAATCCTTGAATTTCGGCGGAAATCATTTGATTTCTTTGTGAGAGCTTTTCATTTTCAGCTTTATTCTCTTTGATTTGAGCTGCGACATCTTTGTAGTCAAAATAGCCGTTTTTACCAAACCAAAGATCGTACTGAAATAGCACGAGAATACCCACTAAAATTCCAATGAAAAGACGCATAAATTACCTATTATTTCTGAAAACTAGGGATAGTTTACCGTGAAATACAGCGAAATGCGATGAAAAAGTGCGGTTAAAAAATAAGATGATTTTGAAATGATCTCATTGGGTTTGTTAGATAGCTTCAAAATGAAAAATGTGATCTATCTCACAAATTAGTTATAAAGTTTGATAAACCCATAGTCACTGCCCAAATAGGCTTGTTATACTTTTGCCTGTCATTATGACTTTTTAACAGAAGGAACAATCAATGAAAACAACATTAAAACTTACCGCTATTGCAGCAATGTCAGCATTTATTTTAACGGGTTGTGCAACTCAAGATAAGAGTGCAGAAGCGGATGCACAGCTTCAACAACAAGCGGTATTAGGTTTAAACTGGATTCAACAATCAGGTGAATACCAAGCCCTTTCTTACCAAGCATACAATGCGGCAAAAGTGGCATTTGATCACGCTAAAGTGAAAAAAGGTAAGAAAAAAGCCGTTGTGGTGGACTTAGATGAAACCATGTTAGATAACAGCCCTTATGCAGGTTGGCAAGTTCAAAACAACAAACCATTTGATGGTAAAGATTGGACTCGTTGGGTAGAAGCTCGTCAATCAGGTGTTGTACCAGGCGCAGTAGAATTCAATAACTATGTAAATACCCACGGCGGTAAAATGTTCTACGTTTCTAATCGTAAAGAAAGCAATGAAAAAGCAGGTACGATTGATGACATGAAACGTTTAGGTTTTAATGGTGTTGAAGACTCAGCGTTTTACTTGAAAAAAGATAAATCACCAAAAGCAGCACGTTTTGAAGAAATTGAAAAACAAGGCTATGAAATCGTCGTTTATGTGGGTGATAACCTCGATGACTTCGGTGATGCAATCTACGGTAAACAAAATGCAGAACGTCGTGATTTCGTGGCACAAAACAAAGCGAAATTTGGTAAAACATTCATCGTTTTACCTAACCCGAACTACGGCGGTTTTGAAGGTGGTTTAGCGAAAGATTACTTCAAAGGTGATTCAAGCAGCAAAGTGAAAGCGCGTTTAGATGCGATTAAAGCTTGGGATGGTAAATAATTCCCTTTTTTAGATAAAGCAACACCCGCAGAGATGCGGGTGTTTTGTTTTAGTCGAAAAGTGCGGTCTATTTTCGCATCATTTTTTCTTTATGCGCCGCAAAATCCCCACCTTTAGCAAGCATGCGAAGCTGTAAGATAACGCGTTCTTTTAACAAATCTTGTTCAGCTTTGGTCATATCTAAGGCATTAGAACCTGCCGTGAATACGATGGTTACCATGCCTTCTGCTTGTACATAAGAGACATATTGAGAGTAGTGATTTTTCTTCGCAATATATTCAGCCAATTCATCAACAAAGTGTTTGATTTCACGAGCGGCTGCAGTACGGAAAGCCTGAGATGTGCCCGAACTTTCACGTAAGAGCAAACGGAACACGTTGGTGCTGTGAGTGATAAATTCAAAAAAGGTTTCCACGGATACGCGGATCACACTACCGCCAGCATCAATACGTTTACGCGCTTGGCGCATTAATTGACGGAGGGTTAAACCTGCTTCATCTACCATTTCTAATCCGAGCTCATCCATATCGCTAAAGTGGCGATAGAAAGAAGTTGGTGCAATGCCCGCTTCACGGGCAACTTCACGTAAGCTTAAATTAGAAAAGCTTTTTTCTGCACTCAACTGATTGAATGCGGCGTCAATTAAGGCCCGACGGGTTTTTTCTTTTTGAATTGCTCGAACACCAGCCATTTGGTTTTCCTCAGCTTATGATAAATTATTTTTTATTCGCTAAAATCGATTTAACTTGTTCACTGACCGCACTTGCAACGCGTTCATAGCGATTACGTAATGGTGAACCTGGGCGGTAAACGAGAGCAATAGTACGAGACGGTTCTGGCGAATGGCAAGGAATATATTTTATACCTGTACGCGTGCCTTCATTTAATACCGCAAGTTCTGGCATAAAGGTGATACC
>CAKVVS010000035.1:0-9254 GCA_934834395.1 Parahaemophilus parainfluenzae
GTTTATCCCCACGTTTTTGTGTTCCAAAAATCATACGGCTTAAGCTACCAAATAAACCGTTTTCTTCCTCTTGTTGCGCTTGTTCGGCTTGTTTTTGTTGTACAGCTGCTAAATCTGCTTGCGCATTTAACACTTCGAAAGCGGATTCATTATCCACGTAATCTTTATAGAATGCATAAAGCTCATCGTCTTTCACCCACGCGGCTCGCTCTTCTTCAGTAATCGGGGCTAGTTGGCTTTTCGGTGGATAAACATAAGCCACTTCAACTGGCGTTGGCATACCTTTTTCATCTAAGAATGAAATTAACGCTTGCCCCACACCTAAAGTTGAAATAGTTTCAACCACATTGACAGCAGGATTTGAACGGAACGTTTCTGCCGCAGATTTCACTGCTTTTTGATCGCGTGGCGTAAAAGCACGTAACGCATGTTGGACACGGTTACCTAATTGGCCTAACACGGTATCCGGTAAATCTAATGGGTTTTGGGTTACAAAATAAATCCCCACCCCTTTAGAACGAATCAAGCGAACCACTTGTTCCACTTTGTCCACCAACACACTCGGTGCACCATCAAAGAGTAAGTGTGCTTCATCGAAGAACATCACAAATTTTGGTTTATCTGGATCGCCCACTTCCGGCAATTGCTCAAATAATTCAGACATCAACCAAAGCAAGAATGCGCTATACATTCTTGGGGAATTAATTAATTTTTCAGAATTTAACACATTGATCACACCACGACCATCACGGGTTTGTAACCAATCTTCAAGATTTAATGCCGGCTCACCAAAAAGATTGGTCGCTCCTTCATTTTCAAGGGTCAGTAAGGCACGTTGAATCGCGCCCACACTCGCAGCTGATACGTTGCCGTATTCTACTTGGAACGATTTGGCGTTTTCTGCTACAAATTTAAGCATTGCACGTAAATCTTTTAAGTCGATGAGTAACAAGCCTTTGTCATCTGCCACACGGAATACGAGGTTTAATAAGCCTTCTTGAGTTGCGTTTAAATTTAATAAACGGGAAAGTAATAATGGTCCCATTTCAGAAATCGTGGTACGAAGCGGAATACCGGTTTCACCGAATACATCCCAAAATGACACAGGATAGCCATTTAAATAACTCTCGCCACCTAAATCAAATTGCTCAATGCGTTCCGCTACTTTGCCACTGAATGTGCCCGCTTTGACTAAACCGGACAAATCGCCTTTTACATCCACTAAAAAGACCGGCACGCCATCATCACTGAATGCTTCTGCCATTTTACGTAGTGTGACAGTTTTACCCGTCCCTGTCGCCCCGGCGATCAGACCGTGACGGTTTGCCATTTTTGCGGTAATACCAAGGGTTTGACCTTGTTCGGTACGCGCGAGAGAATATTGCATAAAGATTCCTTTGTTTTGTTGGTTTTATTTAAACGAATAATAAGGAAAAAACGAAGTGCGGTCAAAATTTAAGTGATTTTACGGTATAATTTCTCAAAACTAACTCAAAGCAGGAAAAATAGATGTCAAACGCAAAAATTCTTATTATTAAAACAGGATTGATAGAAACCTTAACATTCCCTGATGGCAGCTCATATGAAAGTGCTATCCGTAAAAAACCGGTACCCATGGTAAAAGTGCACACGCTAGGTGCAGAAGGTAACGATGTAGGCTTAAAAGCCCATCACGGTGGTGTTGATAAAGCCTTGTTTTTTATGTCTGATGTGTCTTTCCCTGCTTTAAACGCGCTACTTGGTGAAAAGTTTGATTTTCACGGTAGCGCGATTTATGGTGAAAACTTTGTGGTATCTGGCTTACATGAAGATAATGTCTGCATAGGCGATCGTTACAAAATTGGCACCACGCTTTTAGAAGTGTCTCAACCACGTAAACCTTGCGAGCGTTTATCTCATAATACCAAGAATGAGAATACAAGAGAGGTAATTCGTCAGTCAGGCTGGACAGGTTGGTATGTTCGCGTGATCGAAGAAGGGGAAATTCATCAAGGCGATGAACTCATCTTGCAACACCGTCCTTATCCTGAATGGACTATTCGTCGTTTAAACACGCTACTTTCTGCTCCTTCAAGTATCGCAGAATTAGAAGAAGCCTTAGTCATTGAAGAATTAGCACCAGCGTTTAAACGTTCTGTTAACTCACAATTACGTAATTTACAGCAGGCGGGCTAAAATGTCGGCTAAAACGACCGCACTTTGTCCGTGCCAATCTTCGCTTTCTTACGAAGATTGTTGCGGACGTTTTCATTCAGGTAATCTGTTTCCAGAAACAGCGGAACAACTTATGCGTTCCCGCTATTCCGCGTTTGTGCTCAAAAATATTCCTTATATTGTGCAAACCACTGTGCCAAGCCAACAAACCTTATTAGATGAAAAAGCCCTGCAAGATTGGGCTAATGAAACGCAATGGCTCGGTTTAGAGATTGTCAAAGCAGAAACCTTAACCAAAACACAAAGTGCGGTTGAATTTAAAGCACATTTTCAAGGCGGAGAACAGCCGCAAGTGCATCACGAATATTCTCTTTTTGTAAAAATTGATGGCCATTGGTATTTTGTTGATCCCACTGTACCGCTCCCAAGCAATAAACAGCCTTGTGTTTGTGGCTCAGGGAAGAAATTTAAACATTGTTGCGGAGGCTTGCTCTAATGACCTTAACGTCTTTTTTCGCATTATTCTGGCAGCGTTCTCAAGAAAATAAATTAACGCAAGCTGCCGGTTCACTCACCTACAGCACCATGCTCGCTATCGTACCATTAATTATGGTGGTGTTTTCAATTTTCTCTGCTTTTCCCGTTTTTAACGAAGTCACTGGTGCCTTGAAAGAATTCATCTTCACCAATTTCGCTCCTTCCGCGAGTGATGTTGTGGGACAATATATTGATGAATTCGTCCGTAACTCCAAGCAAATGAGTGCCGTGGGGATTGTGAGTTTGATTTTAGTGGCATTGATGCTCATTAACTCCATCGACCGAACACTCAATGGTATTTGGCAAGACACTAGTAATCGCCCGATTTTTACGTCATTTGCTATTTATTGGCTCATTTTAACGCTCGGCCCGCTTTTAATCGGTACGAGCATTGCGGCAAGTTCCTATGTTAAAGCCATGTTCGAGCAATCTGAAACGCTCTCTTTTGGCTTAAAACTCCTCAGCTTTGTGCCATTTCTTTCTACTTGGTTTATTTTCACGCTCATTTATATGGTCGTGCCAAATAAGAAAGTGAGCATCAAACACTCTGCAGCAGGTGCATTAATTGCGGCGATTTTCTTTACCTTAGGGAAACAAGCCTTTACTTGGTACATCACCACCTTCCCATCTTATCAATTAATTTATGGTGCCATGGCGACACTGCCAATCATGTTATTGTGGATTCAAATCAGCTGGACAGTAGTGTTATTCGGTGCACAATTAGCCGCAGTGCTTGCAGAAGTGCGGTCAATGAATCAAACAAATTTAGAGGAAGTAAAATGATTGCATTAATCCAGCGTGTGACACAGGCTAAAGTGGAAGTTGAAGGTCAAATTGTGGGGCAAATCGGCAAAGGATTATTGGTTTTATTAGGCGTGGAAAAAGAAGATGACCAAGCCAAAGCGGATAAACTCGCCGAGAAAGTATTAAATTACCGTATTTTCAGCGATGAAAATGACAAAATGAATTTAAATGTTCAACAAATCGGTGGCGAAGTGCTTGTGGTATCACAATTCACCCTAGCTACAGACACGCAAAAGGGTTTACGACCAAGTTTCTCAAAAGGTGCCGCACCAGCCTTGGCTAACGAATTGTATGAGTATTTTTCGCAAAAATGTGCAGAAAAAGTCACCGTTGCTAACGGACAATTTGCAGCAGATATGCAAGTAACGCTAACCAATGATGGCCCGGTTACATTTTGGTTAAATGTCTGAATAAAGAGAACAATCACTATTTTTTTCAAAGCAAAGGAAACTCTTTCTTTGATCGCATTGTCGTATTAACGCTCACACGCATATAACAATTTCAAATCCCATCCATAATTGCGTTGGTAATCCCCTTATTTTATGGGTAAACTAAGCCGGTTTGATGTGGATCTTCTTAAAGTTTAGCTTGTAATAAAATGAAAAAAATTTCGTTAAAAATAACCGCACTTTTGCTTGGATGGATGAGTTTTTCAGCCCTTGCAGAACAAACCGTAGATATTGAGATCCGCGGTATTAAGGGTGAACGCGCCATTCGCAATACTGACATGAATGTCAATCTCATTGATAAAGGTGAGATGGACGGCTCAGATCGTTATAAACAATTAGTTTCAGATGCTGTCGATAAAGGCCTTCGAGTCTTTGGTTATTATGGTTCTTCCGTGACCTTTGAATTGAAAAAACGTAAAGGTCAACGAGATTTACTTATTGCGAATGTCACCCCAGGTGAGCCAAGTAAAATTGCAGGAACAGACGTTGAAATTACAGGCGAAGCCGCAGAAGATGAAAACTTCACGGCACTCCGTAAAAACTTGCCAAAACAAGGTGAGTTAGTTGAGCATCAAAAATACGATGACTATAAAAGCAGCATTTCAAACCTTGCGCTAGCTCGTGGTTATCTTGACGGAAAATTCCAAATTTCTCGCTTAGAAATCAGCCCAGAAACTCATGAAGCATGGTGGCGTATGCTATTTGATAGTGGCGTACGTTATCATTATGGCAATATCACCTTCAACCATTCCCAAATTCGCGAAGACTATTTGCAAAATATGCTCAACATTAAATCGGGCGATCCTTATTTAGTCAGCGATTTATCTGAATTAACTAACGATTTTTCTTCTACCAACTGGTTTAGCTCAGTGCTTTTACAGCCTCATGTCCGCGAAGAAGAAAAATTAGTGGATATAGAACTTTTACTTTATCCACGTAAGAAAAACTCAATGGAGCTTGGGGTAGGTTTTGCAACTGATACGGGCCCTCATGTCCAAATTGGTTGGACAAAACCTTGGATTAATAGCCGAGGCCATAGTTTCCGTACAAATCTTTATGTCTCTGCGCCAAAACAAAACTTTGAAGCCACCTATAAAATGCCATTGCTGAAAAATCCATTAAATTATTATTATGAATTTTCAACCGGTTATGAAAAAGAAAATAAAAACGATACGGATACCAAAGCCCTCACTTTCGCTGCATTACGCTATTGGAATAATAGCGAGGGTTGGCAATATTTTGCGGGTCTTCGTGTCCGTTATGACAGCTACACACAAGCTGATTTCACCGATAAAACCTTCCTAGTTTACCCAACTGGGGGCTTTAGTCGGACCCGTTTAAGAGGTGGTCAATTCCCAACATGGGGAGATACCCAAAAAATCACGGTTGATTTAGGAAATAAGCTTTGGATGTCAGAAGCCAATTTCTTTAAAGTTCAAGCTTCCACAGCGTGGATTCGTACTTATGCAGAAAATCACCGTTTTATTACCCGTGCAGAAATTGGTTATTTAAATACCGCGGATATTCGTAAAATTCCACCGGCATTACGTTTCTTTGCGGGGGGCGATCGCAGTGTGCGAGGTTATGGCTACAAGAAAATCTCACCGAAAAATAAAGATGGAAAATTAGTCGGCGGCTCTCGCTTAGTAACAGGTAGCCTTGAATATCAATATCAAGTTTACCCAAATTGGTGGGGAGCCGTATTTGCGGATACAGGCTTAGCCGCAGATGCTTACAAAGCAAATGAGTTACGCTACGGCGCAGGTTTCGGTGTACGTTGGGCATCGCCAGTTGGCGCCATCAAATTTGATATTGCAACGCCAATTCGAGATAAAGATAACAGCAAAAACATTCAATTTTACATTGGCTTAGGGGCTGAAATTTAGGGTATGACTATGTCTGAACAAGAAAAACAACCAGATAACCAAACCACACAACCCGTTAAAAAGAAAAAGACCTGCCGTAAAATTTTATGTGTCGGAAGTGCGGTCATTTTTGTCCCTGTTTTAGGCTTAGTCACAGCACTTTCTTTTGATAGTGGACAACGTGCACTTATTCAACTCGCCGATAAAATGCTCGATAGCTTATCTATTGAGCAAGTCAGCGGTGGCTTACAAGATGGTTTAGTCTTAGAAAATTTACGTTTTCAAACAACCGGCGTAGATGTGGCACTCCCTAAAACGCGATTACAACTGAATTTAGCTCGTTTACTTTCGGGTGATATTATTGTTGATGATCTCAGCTTAACGCAGCCGAAAATTGCCATTGATACCAGTGTAATGCCACCTTCTGAAGAGAAACAAACGGAAAGTGGTCCAATGGAAAAAATCCATTTACCGGTTTCTGTGCTAGTGAAAAATGTGGCGATTACTGACTTTGATATGAAACTCGATCAAAGCAATATTACGTTTTCGTCTTTTCAAAGTGCGATCAGTTTAAACAATGAATCTGGCCTTACCCTTGAGCCCACCACGCTTTCAGACGTGCTTTTCTCAACTGTCTCCCAAACTCAACCGAATACACCTCAACCTAAGAAAAAAGAACCCGCTAAACCCGTTGATTGGGCGCAAATTGAGCAAACACTCACACCGGCTTTTTTAGGTAATTTAAATGCGGTGAACTTGCCTTTTGATATGCACATTCCAAGTTTTTTGGGTACAAACTGGCAATATCAATCGCTCAATGAAAAAGGCAAAGAAATCCAAAAAATCACTGTGCCTAAAGTGGAATTGCAAGCAGATGCCACCGATCATTTAGTGAAATTACAAAAACTCGACATTGACAGCTCTCTTGGTACACTTTCGAGCCAAGGGCAACTCCGGCTCAATGAAGATTTTCCGGTTGATCTCACATTAAAATCTGATCTCCAAGCCTTTAAATCAAAAGACAAAACTATTCTGCCTGCTAGCAAAGTTGATCTCAATTTATCGGGTTCCTTGAAAAAAACAACCGCACTTTCGTTAACCACACAGGGTGTGCTTGATGCCACCTTAACAGGTGATGTGAAACTGGCCGAAGATAAAATGCCATTAAATCTGCAGTTAAAAGCGAAAAAAGGTCAATATGCTTTTACAGACAGCCTAGCGCCGCTCAAAATTAACGATGTCGATATCAAACTCACGGGCGATTTATTGAATTATCACGCAGAAGTTGTTGGTGGCGTTGAGGGTATGGATCATATCCCTCATACTCACGTTGATTTAAATGTAGACGGTAAACTCTACGAAGTCACCCTCAACGAATTAAAACTTGCTGCCCTAGATGGTACCGCACGTTTAACGGGTTCCTCAAACTGGAAAGATGGCGCACAATGGGATGTGACGGCTGATTTAAACAAAATGAACATTCGCCCTTATGTGCCAGCCATGCCAGCCGTATTATCAGGCAAAGTGAGCTCACAAGGTTCCGCTGATTCCAATCATTGGAAAGTGGATGTGCCTACCGTGGATTTAACCGGTAGTCTTTCCTCTCGCACATTAAGCTTAAAAGGTAGTGTCTTTTTAAGTAATGAAACCTTATTAAACATTCCTGATCTATTGCTGAACTATGGCGATAACCGCATTGCAGCAAAAGGTACATTAGGTGATAAATCAAACCTAGATTTAGATATCAACGCACCAAGCTTACGTGGTCTGTGGCAAGATTTAGCGGGCTCAGTCGTTGGTAAAGCACAGATTTTAGGGAAGCTTACTGCGCCAAGCATTAATACCGATTTAACGGCACAAGGCTTGCACTTCCAAGGATTAGACTTATCCAAAGCCTTAATTAAAGGTAATGTTGTGAGTGAACCGCAAGTGAAAGGTGAACTTAACGTCAAAGCGGAAAACTTCCGTTATGGTGACAGCATCAAATTACATAATATTGATTTGAATGCATCAGGTGATGAAAAACATCATATGCTCACCTTAAAATCAAAAGGTGAACCTGTTGCAGCTGATTTACAAATCTCGGGGAATTTTGACCGCACTTCTCAGCAATGGAAAGGCAATTTAAGTCAAGTGAGCCTAAACTCACCTATCGGTGATTTTAAAGTGAATCAAACCATTCCCGTGACTTATGACAATAAAAAAATCCAAGCCACCATTGGGTCACACTGCTGGATTAACCAAGACTTAGATCTGTGCTTCCCTCAACAATTTACGGCAGGGAAAAACGGCGAAGTCCCTTTTGAGCTTAAACGCATCAATTTAGATTTAGTGAATAAATTGATGGGACAAGACACGCTCAAAGGCCAGTTACAAAGCCGAGGTAAAGTGGCATGGTTCACAGATAAACCGTTACAACTGAATGTGGCAGTGGAAGGTAATAACATTGGTGTAGCACAAAAATTAGACTACCGTACCTTTAAGCTAGATATTCCTAAATTAAGTGTGAATGCTGATATTCAAAATAACAATTTAACCTTGAAATCTGACATTAACGTTCAAAATCAAGGTCGAATCGGCACAGACTTAAAAATTAATGATTTAAGTAAAGGCCGTCAATTAGGCGGTACCTTTACCATTGAAGGTTTACGCTTATCTTTAGCCAATCAACTTTTCTCTAGCGGGGAAAGCCTAGATGGTGAAGTGGTCTCTCGCTTAAGTTTCGGTGGTAATTTAGAAAAACCATTATTAAACGGCAATTTTGATATTCGAAATGTGAAAACGAAACTGAAAAGCCTGCCTTTTGATGTGACTGATGGCCAAGTGGCAATTCGCTTTAATGGCACCTCTTCAACCTTAAATGGCCATGTTCAAACACCAGATAGCAAGCTCAATATTAATGGACAAGCTAACTGGGCGCACATGAATAATTGGACGGCAGAAGTCAGAGCGCAAGCAGATAATTTCAAAGTTGATATTCCATCCATGGCGAAATTAAAAGTCAGCCCAAATGTGGTTGTCAAAGCCTCGCCAAAACTCTTAGATTTAAGTGGAAACGTGGATATTCCTTGGGCAAGAATTGCTATTGAAAGCTTACCGGACAATGCTGAACCGGTGAGTGAAGATGAAGTCATTTTAAATGGCCCAAGAAAAAGTAAAGAAGAGCTCATCAATCGCCAATTTGCTTCAGAAACGAAATCGGGCATGCAAATTCAATCTGATTTAAAAATTAAAATCGGTGATGATGTGCATTTAGATGCCTATGGTTTAAAAACGAATTTGGATGGTTTACTTTCGGTGAAACAGGATAAAGGTAAGCTAGGATTATTTGGTCAAATTAACCTAAAAAATGGTCGTTATGCCTCTTTTGGACAGGATTTATTAATTCGTAAAGGACAAATCAGCTTCTCTGGTTTACCTTCACAGCCGATGTTGAATATTGAAG
>CAKVVS010000036.1:0-8437 GCA_934834395.1 Parahaemophilus parainfluenzae
GCCGAGTACGGTGTTAGCAATGGTCTCTACCCCTAAACCTCGTATTCTCAGCTTCTATAATGTCAACACCAATGAACGATTAAGCGGTGAGTTCTCTGCAACAACTGGATTTAATCGTTCATTACTTGGTAAACTTGATTACTTCATGAGAGATCGCCGTACTGACCAAGTACGCCGAATGGATCCTAATCTCTTCATGAAGTTTTATCATTTACAAAGTGATTTAGGTTTACGTACTGCACAAATTGATGTGATTTGTGGCTATCGTAGTGCTGCGACAAATGCCATGCGTCGTAGACAAAGTCGTGATGTAGCAAGCAACAGCTATCATATTAAAGGCCAAGCGATTGATTTTAAAATCCCTGGTGTACCTTTAGCAAGATTACGCCAAGCGGCTGAAAATCTTGATAGCGGTGGTGTAGGATATTATCCGTATAGTAATTTTATTCACGTGGATACTGGCCCTGTAAGAACATGGCGTGGTGCATAAAAAACAGTTTAATTTTAGACCGCACTTTAGTGCGGTTTTTTGTTATCAACGATAAGGAAAAAAGATGAATATTGAAATTATTCCAGTTACAGCCTTTCAGCAAAATTGCTCTCTTATTTGGGATGATGAAAAAAATGCGGCAATTATCGATCCTGGTGGCAATGCGGAAAAGCTTATTCAACGCATTGAGGAATTAGAATTAAACCTAAAAGCAGTCTTATTGACGCATGGTCATCTTGATCATGTAGGTGCGGCAGAAGCGATTCGCGATCATTTTAACATTGAAATTTGGGGCTCACAGGAAGAAGATCGTTTCCTTTTTGAAAGTCTACCACAGCAATCTCAGCAGTTTGGCTTACCTTATATTTCTGCATTTACACCTGATCGCTGGTTTAATCAAGAAGGCGAAAAAATTCAAATTGGTACATTTACCTTTGAAATTCTTCATCTTCCTGGTCATACACCTGGCCACATTGGTTTTATTGAACATGAAAAAAATATTGCTTTTACTGGCGATGTCCTTTTCCAAAACAGTATTGGTCGTACAGACTTCCCTCGTGGGGATTTCGACACCTTGATCTCATCAATCAAGAATAAATTATTTACATTAAATGATGATATGGTTGTCATTGCGGGACATGGTCCTTACACAACCATTGGACAAGAAAAACGAAGCAATCCGTTTTTGAAGTAAAGATCTAAATTTGGGGTAAAAAAAAGCTCCTAATTTCTTAGGAGCACCAAAAAGGAATTTATGAATAAAATCTCTAAAGTTTAGCTTTATCAAAGGAATCTCGATAAAACGCTAACGATTATATTGACATATTCTGACAAATGCAAGCTTTTTCTTTACACTAATTTACAAATCTTTACAGTTTGCTATTTTTATAACCACTTCGACGGCTTTTTCCATCCCTTCAAGGGTCACTAATTCATGTTTACTATGAAAATTATAGCCACCAGTAAAGATATTTGGACAAGCTAATCCTTTTTCCGCTAAAAATGCCCCATCGGTTCCACCCCGTATTGGTTTGTGATTTGGTGTAATACCACAAGCTTTCATTGCTGCATCCGCGAGCTTAATCGCCTGAGGGACTTTTTTGACTGTGTCATACATATTTTTATAACTGTCTTCAATCACACATTCCACGGGCTCTTTTAGGCTTTTCTCTCTATTAAATTTTTCTACAAGTTGATAAATAAACGCTTTACGTTGCTCAAAATTAGCTTGGTCAAAATCTCGAATGAGATAATGTAACTCAACTTTCTCAATATCTCCTTTAAAATCATCTAAATGGAAAAACCCCTCTTTTCCTGATGTTTTTTCGGGAACATCATCTTTTGGAAAGCCTTGTTGAAACTCACAAGCTAACGTAAGCGCATTCACTAATTTGTTTTTCGCATAACCAGGATGAATTCCCCGTCCTTTAAAGGTGATTTTTGCCGTTGCCGCATTAAAATTCTCATACTCGAGCTCGCCCACTTCCCCACCATCAATGGTATATGCCCAATCACAAGGGAAATCGTCTAATGGAAAATAATGCATTCCTAAACCAATTTCTTCGTCAGGTGTAAATGCCACTCGAATATTGCAATGTGGGATATTTTCCTGTTGTAAGACAGAAAGTGCGGTCATAATTTCTGCGATTCCAGCTTTATTATCCGCACCAAGTAAAGTAGTTCCATCTGTCACAATCAAGGTTTTGCCAATAAGCTGGTGTAAAAATGGATAATAAACAGGGCTAATAAACTCTTCCCCTAAACCTAATGCAATATCTCCCCCCCGATAGTTTTCGATCACTTCGGGTTGAACATTTTTACCACTGCATTGAGGGGAAGTATCTAGGTGGGAAATAAAACCTATGGTTTGTGTTAAATCAGGATGATTGGAAGGTAAATAAGCTGTGACAACTGCATGCTTAGTCACATTGACATCTTGTAAGCCTAGTTCAATTAATTCTTGCTGCAAATGCAAAGCCAACTTCATTTGCCCTGCTGAACTTGGCGAATGTTTTGCAGACGATTTAGATTGCGTATCAAACGCAACATAAGTTAAAAATCGCTGTAATAATTCATTGTTATTATGTTCTTCCATTTTAAAATTCTCCTTTATATCAATCCTAGTCTAATCCCAAAATTCGTTACAGTTCTTGATATATAACAAGAAAGTGGAGAGTTATAAAATTTTCTGAAAAAAGTGCGGTCAAATTTTCGATAAATTTTTTCCTAAAAACACGATTAAATCCTTTTCATCATTAACAATTCGCTATATCATATCTGTTCAATTTTATGTCGCCCCTGCATCATTTTTGCAGGTTTATTTCTACTCAGTACCAATAAAATTGGTGAAATTAGGGAGAAAACCAAAGCTAGTGGAAAATCTGGTTCAAAACAAGCCTATTATTGAGCTTCGTTCTATCAAAAAATCCTATGGTTCCAACACAATTATTAATGATTTCAATCTAACCATTAATAACGGTGAATTCGTCACAATTCTTGGCCCTTCAGGCTGTGGTAAAACTACAGTTTTGCGTTTATTAGCGGGTTTAGAAGAATTAGATGAAGGTCATATTATTTTGGACGGTGAGGACATTACTAATGTTCCGGCGGAAAAACGCCACATTAACACCGTATTCCAAAGTTATGCATTATTCCCGCATATGACTATTTTTGATAACGTGGCTTTTGGTTTGCGTATGCAAAAGGTGTCAGAGAGCGAAATTAAACCTCGTGTTCTAGATGCATTGCGTATGGTGCAATTAGAGGAAATGGCCGACCGTAAACCAGCTCAACTTTCTGGTGGTCAGCAACAACGTATCGCGATTGCTCGTGCTGTTGTGAATAAGCCAAAAGTGTTGCTACTTGATGAATCTTTATCTGCGCTGGATTATAAGTTACGTAAACAAATGCAAAACGAACTTAAACAATTACAGCGCCAACTTGGCATTACCTTTATTTTCGTTACTCACGATCAAGAAGAAGCGATCACCATGTCTGACCGTATCGTCTTACTGCGTAAAGGTAAAATTGCACAAGATGGTTCACCACGTGAAATCTATGAAGACCCGGCTAACTTATTCGTCGCTCGCTTCATCGGTGAAATTAACGTATTTGATGCCACTGTGATTGAACGTAAATCTGACGATGAGCTACTTGCTAACGTAGAAGGTCGTGTATGTGATATTCACACCAGTATCTCTGCTGAAAAAGGTCAAAAACTACAAGTGTTATTACGCCCAGAAGATATTGTGATTGAAGAGCTTGACGAAAATGAGCACTCAAATGCAATTATCGGTCGCATTGTGGATCGTACCTATAAAGGGATGACACTTGAGTCTACAGTAGAATTTGATCATAACGGCAAACGCGTATTAGTAAGCGAATTCTTTAACGAAGACGACCCACATATGGATCACAGCGTTGGTCAACGTGTAGGTATTACATGGCACGAAGGTTGGGAGGTTGTACTCAACGATGAAGATAATCAATAATAAATTCCAGAAAATTACTGTTGCAATTATCTTCAGTTGGTTAATCTTCTTTGTGCTAATTCCAAACTTATTAGTATTAACCGTAAGTTTTTTAACCCGAGATGGTAGTGACTTTTATGCTTTGCCATTTACTTTAGATAACTACACTAACCTGTTTAATCCGCTTTATGCACAGGTTGTGTGGAATTCATTGTATATGTCTGGCATTGCGACAATTATTTGTTTACTCATTGGCTATCCATTTGCCTTTATGGTCAGCAAAATTAATCCGAAATATCGTCCATTTTTGTTATTCCTCGTGGTATTGCCATTCTGGACAAACTCACTTATTCGTATCTATGGAATGAAAGTCTTCCTTGGTGTGAAAGGTGTGTTAAATACCATGTTAATGGATATGGGCATTTTGAGTGAGCCTATTCGTATTTTAAATACCGAAGTAGCTGTAATCATTGGTTTAGTGTATCTCCTTTTACCATTTATGATTCTACCACTCTACTCTGCTATTGAAAAATTAGATGGCCGTTTATTAGAAGCGGCAAGAGATTTAGGCGCAAATGCGGTTCAACGTTTCTTCCGTGTTATTTTGCCTCTAACCATGCCAGGTATCGTAGCAGGCTGTTTATTAGTATTACTACCTGCAATGGGTATGTTCTACGTAGCTGACTTACTTGGTGGTGCGAAAGTATTATTAGTCGGTAACGTGATTAAGAGTGAGTTCTTAATTTCTCGTAACTGGCCATTTGGTTCAGCGATCAGTATCGGTTTAACCATCTTAATGGCATTGTTGATTTTCGTTTACTATCGTGCAAATAAATTATTGAATAAGAAAGTGGAGTTAGAATAATGAGTCGTTTACTACGTAATATTTTTATGTTTGTGGTATACGCTTATTTGTATATCCCAATTATTATCTTGGTGACTAACTCCTTTAACGAAGACCGTTATGGTTTAAGTTGGAAAGGCTTTAGCTGGAACTGGTATGAACGTTTATTTAATAACGATACCTTAATCCAAGCTGCATTCCACTCTGTCACGATTGCTTTCTTTGCTGCAACCTTAGCAACTATTGTGGGTGGTTTAACCGCGATTGCACTTTATCGCTATCGTTTCCGTGGTAAACAAGCGGTAAGTGGTATGTTATTTATCGTCATGATGTCACCAGATATCGTTATGGCGGTTTCTCTACTTGCCTTATTCATGGTTGTAGGGATTTCGTTAGGTTTCTGGTCATTATTATTGGCGCACGTAACGTTCTGTTTACCTTATGTTACCGTAACGATTTTCTCTCGCTTAAATGGCTTTGATGCAAGAATGCTTGAAGCGGCGAAAGATTTAGGTGCGAGCGAAGTCACTATTTTGCGTAAAATTATCCTACCACTTGCTTTACCTGCAGTGGTATCAGGTTGGTTATTAAGCTTTACTATTTCATTAGATGATGTTGTTGTATCCTCTTTCGTAAGTGGTGTAAGCTATGAAATCCTACCATTGCGTATCTTCTCTCTTGTAAAAACAGGGGTAACTCCAGAAGTGAACGCATTAGCAACGATTATGATCGTGCTTTCATTAGGATTAGTCATTTTAAGTCAATTAATTACACGCAAAAATAATCATTAAACATTGATATAAAAAGGTTTCACAAATCTTTAAGATCAAATAAAATACGCCTTGACGCACAATCAAGGCGTATTTTTATACCTGCATGAATGCAGGTGGTTTTTTACCCCTCTTTTACGGAGAACAAAGAAAAATGAAAAAATTTGCAGGTTTGCTTACTGCCGGTTTAGTTGCCGCTACATTAACTGCTTGTAACGACAAAGAAGCCAAGTCTGATGCAACAAAAGCACAGGCTCCAGCAAATGATACTGTGTACTTATATACTTGGACTGAATATGTACCAGATGGTCTTTTAGATGACTTCACAAAAGAAACTGGTATCAAAGTTATCGTAGCAAGTCTTGAATCCAATGAGACCATGTATGCCAAAATGAAAACCCAAGGTGATGCAGGCGGTTATGATGTTATTGCGCCATCTAACTACTTCGTATCTAAAATGGCACGAGAAGGCATGCTACAAGAATTAGATCACAGTAAATTACCTGTTATCAAAGAATTAGACCCTGATTGGCTCAATAAACCTTATGACAAAGGCAATAAATACTCACTTCCTCAGTTGTTAGGTGCGCCAGGTATTGCATTTAATACCAATACCTATAAAGGTTCTGACTTCACTTCTTGGGGCGATTTCTGGAAACCTGAATATGCAAATAAAGTCCAATTATTGGATGATGCGCGTGAAGTATTCAACATTGCGTTATTAAAAATTGGTCAAGATCCAAACACCAAAGATCCAGCAATTATCAAGCAAGCTTATGAAGAGTTATTGAAATTACGTCCAAACGTACTTTCTTTCAATTCTGATAACCCTGCAAACTCTTTCATCTCTGGTGAAGTAGAATTAGGTCAGTTATGGAATGGTTCTGTACGTATCGCGAAAAAAGAACAAGCGCCATTAAATATGGTGTTCCCAAAAGAAGGTCCTGTTCTTTGGGTTGATACTTTAGCGATTCCTAAAACCTCTAAAAACCCAGATGGTGCACACAAGTTAATTAACTACTTATTAGGTGCAAAAGCAGCGGAAAAATTGACTTTAGCGATCGGTTACCCAACAGCTAACCTTGAAGCGAAAAAAGTCCTTCCGAAAGAAATCACAGAAGATCCATCTATTTATCCACCAGCAGAAATTCTTCAAAAAAGCTACTGGCAAGATGATGTAGGTGATGCGATTCAATATTATGAACAGTATTACCAAGAGTTAAAAGCAGCAAAATAATGCGCTTTTAAGTAATAATCAAAAGAGCGGTCAAATTGACTGCTCTTTTTTACATTTAATGTGTAGAAAAACTATTTATAGCGTTTCTTTACGGAGTTTTTATCTTGTTCATGTAAACGCTCAAGCTTTTCTTTAATTTGAATTTCCATCCCTCGATTAGTTGGGAAATAATACTGGGTATCTTTCAGTTCCGGTGGGAAGTAATTTTCCCCTGCAGCATAAGCATTTGGCTCATCATGTGCATAACGATATTCCGTGCCATAGCCTAATTCTTTCATTAAAGCCGTTGGCGCATTACGTAAATGAGGCGGCACATCAAAATCAGGAAACGCTTTCGCATGCTGTTTGGCAGCATTAAATGCTTTATAAACCGCATTACTCTTCGGTGCTACGGCTAAATAAATAATAGCTTGAGCAATAGCTCGCTCTCCTTCATAAGCGCCAACTCTCGTAAAACAATCCCAAGCTGCGAGAGCCACTTGCATTGCGCGAGGATCAGCATTGCCTACATCTTCTGAGGCAATCGCTAATAAACGTCTTGCAACATAAAGAGGATCGCCACCTGCGGTAATAATTCGTGCATACCAATAAAGTGCAGCATCAGCTGCCGAGCCACGAATGGATTTATGTAAAGCAGAAATCAAATCATAGAAGCGATCACCTTGTTTATCAAAACGCGCTTGTCTCTCACCTAATACTTCTTTCAACAAAGTGTGGTCTAATTTTTTGCCGTTTTCTGTTTCAGGAGCCATATCAACCATCAGTTCAAGACAATTTAAAGCCAGGCGAGCATCACCATTCACATATTCGGCTAATACCTGTAGCAAATTCTCTTCTAAAACTAATTGCTCTTTACCTAATCCTCGCTCAGGATCAGAAATCGCCTGTTGTAGAACTTGTTCGATTTCAGCAACTGTCAATGACTTGAGTAGATAAACTCTCGCACGAGAAAGCAATGCATTATTTAATTCAAAGGAAGGATTTTCCGTTGTCGCACCAATAAAAATAATCGTACCATCTTCAATATGTGGCAAAAACGCATCTTGCTGGCTTTTGTTAAAGCGATGCACTTCATCCACAAATAAGATCGTTTGGCGATCTGCAAGTCGATTTTGTTTAGCTCGCTCAATTGATTCTCGAATTTCTTTCACGCCGCTTGTTACCGCTGAAATTCGTTCAACTTCTGCATTGATACGATGAGCAATAATTTCCGCCAGTGTTGTTTTACCTGTACCCGGCGGACCCCACAGAATCATAGAATGAACATGCCCTGCTTGAATTGCTTTACGAAGCGGCTTTCCTTCCCCAATTAAATGCGTCTGCCCATAATATTGTTCCAAATTTGTTGGACGCATACGGGCAGCTAAAGGGCGAAAGTCATTTTCAGCAAAATCAAAATTAAGATTAGACATATTCTTTCCTTAATAAGCAAAAGGTGTGAAGATTATCATTCACACCTTATGGATTATTTTTTACCTTTACGTTGGTCATCCAATTCAACACCTTTCGGTACACTAAATTGGAATAAGCTATCAGCTAAGGTTTGGTTTGTAATGTTGCGCAATACATAAAGATTGGTTTGACCATCTTTCTCGGTAGTACTGAAATTTTTTAACACACCATTTG
>CAKVVS010000036.1:8447-9066 GCA_934834395.1 Parahaemophilus parainfluenzae
ACCATTTGCATCTACGCGAATATCAAATTGTTTAATATTGCTATTTTTCGCTTTTGGCTTTAACACAAAGGTATCCGCATTCTGTGTCACTGAATACTGATTCCAGTGGCTTTTATCGTTACTGGTTAAAAGTACAAAAGGTGTATTATTGACAGCATCCTTCACCCATTGAGCGGTAACTTGTTGCACGAATGGATCGTAATACCAAAGGGTTTTACCATCTGCAATAATTTGTGTTTCTTGCGGTGATTTGGTATCCATACGGAAAAGATTTGGACGTTTAATTTGAAGTTTTCCACTTCCTTGTTGAACATTTTTACCACCAACAGAAGTCACGGTTTGAGAGAAATCAGCGCTCAATACTGTCACTTGATTTAAGCGATTTTGCAACTCATCTGCCGCATCGGCAAAAGCAAAACTACTCGCATTCAACAGTGCAGTAAGTGCGGTCATTTTTAATAATGTTTTTTTCATTCTACTTTCCTTTTTGTGAAGTGAAAACTTAAGAGAATTAATATTCGGAACGTCGAGCTAAAATTTCTCGTTTTCCATTTTTCATTGGGCCTAAAATGCCTTTTTCTTCCAGCTGATCCATAATTCGAGCTGCTCGGTTAAACCC
>CAKVVS010000037.1:0-8873 GCA_934834395.1 Parahaemophilus parainfluenzae
TACCGAAAGAATTAAAAACACCTAACATTGTGAAAAGACACTATGATTTAGGTGTACAACTCGGTGTGCAAGGTACACCAAGTATTGTGACTTCAACAGGTGAAATGCTTGGCGGGTATTTAAAACCTCAAGATTTATTAGCTGTGTTACAAGAATCAGCACAATAATTATTAGTAGTGAGGGCGTATTGTATGCGCCCTTAAAATATTCATGTCATCAAAGTACATATCGAATGTTCCTTTAATGTAATTTTAAATAACGAAACACCGTGAAAAAACTCATTAAACGTCGTGAAATTCCTGGCGGAAATCCTGTTTCAGATAATACATTACTCGATCGTCTCTATCGTTCTCGTCATATAAAAAATAGTCAAGAATTAGACCGCACTTTGCAATCAATGCTAAATCCCAATCAATTATACGGTATTCAACAAGCCGTAGATTTATTGGTTGAAGCTTATCAACAGCAACAAAAGATTGTTATCGTCGGCGATTTTGATGCCGATGGAGCAACCAGTACGGCACTTTCTGTCTTGGCTTTATGTATGCTTGGTTTTACTGATGTAGAATATCTTGTGCCGAATCGTTTTGAACAGGGTTATGGTTTGAGTGTGCCTGTTGCTGAAATGGCAATGGAAAAAGGCGTGCAGTTATTGATGACAGTAGATAACGGGGTATCATCCTTTGAGGGCGTAGCGTATTTAAAAGAGCAGGGCGTGAAGGTGTTGATTACCGATCACCACTTGCCACCAGAAATACTGCCGAATGCTGATGCCATTGTTAATCCAAATTTGCAACAATGTGGTTTCCCTTCAAAATGTTTAGCCGGTGTAGGCGTAGCGTTTTATTTAATGCTCGCTTTGCGTGCCAAATTTCGCGAGTTGGGCATTTTTACGGCAGAAACACAACCTAATTTTACTGAATTACTGGATTTAGTTGCGCTCGGCACGATTGCAGACGTTGTTCCCCTTGATCAAAATAACCGTATTTTAGCCCATCAAGGGTTGATGCGAATTCGTGCGAAACGTTGTCGACCAGGAATTATTGCTCTCGCTGAAGTGGCTAATCGAGAAGTCGAAAAACTTTGCTCGGCTGATTTGGGCTTTGCGATTGCACCACGTTTAAATGCTGCGGGCCGATTAGATAATATGTCTGTTGGTGTAGAGTTATTACTTGCAGAAAGTATGCAAGAGGCAAGAGCACAAGCCTTGGATTTGGACAGCTTGAATCAGGCTAGAAAAGAAATTGAACAAGGCATGAAGTTGGAGGCCTTAGAAATTTGCCGAAATCTCACCGCACTTTCTGATGAATTACCAATGGGGATAGCCTTATTCCAGCCAGATTGGCATCAAGGTGTATTAGGTATTGTAGCTTCTCGAATCAAAGATCAATACCATCGACCAGTTATTGCTTTTGCGCAAGATCAAGAAGGCATTTTAAAAGGTTCTGCACGTTCAATCGAAGGCTTGCATATGCGCGATGTATTAGAACGCATCCATTCCCAACATCCGGATATGATTTTAAAATTTGGCGGTCATGCCATGGCAGCAGGATTAAGCATTAAAGAAAGCTTTTTCTCTGATTTTCAAAAGATTTTTAATCAAACGGTGCAAGATTGGTTAAATGAAGATCAATTACAAGGAGTGATTTGGACGGATGGTGAACTTCAAGCAAATGAATTTAGTATTGAAACGGCAGAAGTGATAAAATCTGGCGGACCTTGGGGACAAGCTTTTCCTGAGCCTGTTTTTGATGGTGAATTTAAAATTTTTGAGCAACGTACTATTGGGCAAAATCAAAATCATTTAAAAATGCTTGTTGAGCCTAGAAATGGCGGTCCATTATTAGATGCCATTGCGTTTAATATTGATACTCGGTATTATCCCGATTTGTCGATTAAGCAGGCAAAATTTGCTTATAAGTTAGAAATTAATGAGTTTCGTGGAAATCGAAACGTCCAATTATTAGTCGATTATATTGAACCAATTGGTTAATTTATGAAAAAAGTTTGGCAGAATAAATTATTAAAAGGATCCTTTGCAATGATATTGCTGAGCGTGACAAATGTCGCATTTGGTGAAGTCAATGCGAAGGATTTTTCTGCCAAAAATTCACCACACTTACCGCCTGCAAATGTAGCACAGTTTGAAGATGGTCGAGATTATTTTTCATATCAAGAACCCATTGAGCAAGCCAAAAGAAACGATCGTAAAATTCCTATCCAATTTTTCTTTGATTACGACTGCCGAGTTTGTTCTTCAGCCCAGGATATCTTGCAACTTTATACCCAAATTCGACCTAATAAAGTAGCATTAGAAGAACATCCAGTTGCTACAAACGAAGCTAAATTTTCAGCGACAATATTCTATACATTACAGCGTTTAAAAGTGGGCGAGCTGTCAGATGCGCTGTTATTTGAAACTTCTGAAAAGGCGCGTTATACCGAATTATCTACATTAGATAAGATGCGTGAATGGGTAATCTCGCAAGGAATTAGTAAAGTTGAATTTAACAAAGTTGTGCATTCTTCAGAAGTGAAAAAGGATGTAAGTAACGCTATTAATTTGACGGAAGAATATGGTGTTTTTACTTTTCCTTATGTAGTTATAGGTGGGAAATATGTTCTCACCGCAAGTACGCTGTATAACGATGATTATGGAGTGGCAGTATTAGATTTCTTAGTGAATAAACTCGAACAAGAAAGGAAAAAATAATGAAAATCGGGATTGTTGGTGCAATGGCACAAGAAGTGGAAATTTTATCCCAATTAATGACAGATAAAAAAGAAACGAAAGTGGCAAGTGCGGTCATTTTTGAAGGCAAAATTAATGGCAAAGAGATCGCGTTATTGCAATCTGGGATTGGTAAAGTCGCGGCAGCTATTGGCACTACCGCTTTATTACAATTGGCTAAACCGGATGTGGTCTTAAATACGGGCTCAGCAGGTGGTGTTGCAAAAGGCTTAAAAGTAGGGGATATTGTTATTTCAGATGAAACCCGATATCACGATGCCGATGTGACAGCTTTTGGCTATGAAAAAGGTCAATTACCCGCAAATCCAGCTGCTTTTCTTTCAGATAAACAATTAGCAAATTTAGCCGATGAAATTGCCCAATCACAAGGACAAAATGTAAAACGCGGTTTAATTTGCTCTGGTGATAGTTTTATTAATAGCGAAGAAAAAATTGCTCAAATTAAAGCGGATTTTCCCAATGTGACTGCAGTAGAAATGGAAGCAACCGCGATTGCACAAGTTTGTCATGCCTTTAACGTACCTTTTGTGGTCGTTCGAGCCATTTCAGATGCAGGCGATGGCGAAGCAAGTATGTCATTTGAAGAATTTCTCCCGCTTGCAGCAAAACAATCCTCGGCATTAGTATTGGGCATGATAGAAAGATTATAAGAGGTAATGTATGGGTATGATTATTACTGTTGATGGCCCAAGTGGGGCAGGTAAAGGAACACTTTGTTACGCATTGGCAGAAAAATTAGGTTTTACCTTATTAGATAGTGGTGCGATTTATCGCGTGACTGCATTGGCTGCGTTGAAACGTCATGCAGACTTAACCGATGAAGAAGGATTAGCGGAGTTAGCCCGTCATTTAGATATTCAGTTCATCCCGAAAAATGGAGAAGTCAATGTGCTTCTTGGTGGGATGGATGTGAGTCATTTAATCCGTACGCAAGAAGTGGCGGAAGCCGCTTCAAAAGTGGCTGTTTTCCCAAAAGTGCGGTCAGCTTTACTACAACTTCAGCAGGATTTTGGTAAAAATGATGGCCTGATTGCGGATGGACGAGATATGGGAACCGTGGTTTTCCCGAATGCACAAGTTAAACTGTTTTTAGACGCGAGTGCGGAAGAACGTGCAAAAAGACGTTATAAACAGTTGCAAAATAAGGGAATTAATGGTAACTTTGCACAGATTTTAGCCGAGATACAAGAACGTGATTTTCGTGATAGAAATCGTGAGGTTGCGCCATTGAAGCCGGCTGATGATGCTTTATTGTTAGATAGTACAACATTGAGTATTGATGAGGTTATTGCTCAAGCGTTAGTTTATATTCAACAAAAAACGTCAATTTCGATTTAACTGTTTATTCAAGGAAGAATAGACATTTATCCTCAACCCCGCATTTTATGGATCTTAATGTGGATGTTATTAACTTAAATTAAGAAGATTATTTATATGTCAGAATCTTTTGCTCAACTCTTTGAAGAATCATTAAAAGGCCTTGAAACCCGTCAAGGTTCAATCGTTAGCGGTACTGTTGTTGCTATTCAAAAAGGCTTTGTACTTGTTGATGCAGGCTTAAAATCTGAATCTGCAATTCCTGTTGCTGAATTCCAAAACGCTCAAGGTGAACTTGAAGTTAAAGTTGGCGACACAGTAAACGTAGCTTTAGATGCAGTTGAAGATGGTTACGGCGAAACTAAACTTTCTCGTGAGAAAGCTGTTCGTCACGAATCTTGGATTGAATTAGAAAAAGCTTACGAAGATAAAGCGACCGTTATCGGTTTAATCAACGGTAAAGTGAAAGGCGGTTTCACAGTTGAGTTAAACGGTGTTCGTGCATTCTTACCAGGTTCATTAGTTGATACACGTCCTGCACGTGAAGCTGATCACCTACTTGGTAAAGAATTAGAATTCAAAGTAATCAAATTAGATCAAAAACGTAACAACGTTGTTGTTTCTCGTCGTGCAGTGATCGAATCTGAAAACAGCCAAGAACGTGAACAAATCCTTGAGAACCTAGCTGAAGGTTCAGAAGTTAAAGGTATCGTTAAAAACTTAACTGACTACGGTGCATTCGTAGATTTAGGTGGCGTTGACGGTTTATTACACATCACTGATATGGCTTGGAAACGTGTTAAACACCCAAGCGAAATCGTGAATGTAGGCGACGAAGTAACTGTTAAAGTATTAAAATTTGACAAAGATCGTACTCGCGTATCTTTAGGCTTAAAACAATTAGGTCAAGATCCTTGGGTTGCTATTGCTGAAAACCACCCAGTAAACAGCAAATTAACAGGTAAAGTAACTAACTTAACAGACTACGGCTGTTTCGTTGAAATCTTAGATGGTGTTGAAGGCTTAGTTCACGTTTCTGAAATGGATTGGACTAACAAAAACATCCACCCATCTAAAGTTGTAAGCCTTGGCGATACTGTTGAAGTAATGGTATTAGAAGTTGACGAAGAACGTCGTCGTATTTCTTTAGGTTTAAAACAATGCAAACCTAACCCATGGACTCAATTCGCTGAAACTCACAACAAAGGCGACAAAGTTACTGGTAAAATCAAATCAATCACTGATTTCGGTATCTTCATCGGTCTTGAAGGTGGTATCGACGGTTTAGTTCACTTATCTGACATTTCTTGGAATGTTGCAGGTGAAGAAGCAGTTCGTAACTACAAAAAAGGTGACGAAGTTTCTGCAGTAGTATTAGCAGTAGATGCAGTGAAAGAACGTATTTCTTTAGGTATCAAACAACTTGAAGATGATCCATTCAACAACTTCGTAGCTATCAACAAAAAAGGTGCAGTAATTTCTGCAACTGTTGTTGAAGCTGACGCTAAAGGTGCTAAAGTTGAATTAGCAGGTGGCATTGAAGGTTATATCCGTGCAGCAGACTTAACAAACGAAGTTGCAGCAGGCGATGTAGTTGAAGCGAAATACACTGGTGTTGATCGTAAAGCACGTATCGTTCACTTATCTGTAAAAGCGAAAGATCAAGCTGAAGAAGCAGCTGCAGTTGCAAACGTGAATACCAAACAAGAAGATGTTGCTATTCCAAACGCAATGGCTGAAGCTTTCAAAGCAGCTAAAGGTGAATAATTAATTCACATATAAGGCTGGGTCATTGACTCAGCCTTATTACTACCAGCTATAATTAACAAGGATTTAGCGGTAATTTATTATGAACTAATGCATTACCTGTAAGTCTTAATAACAAGTTTAAGTATAAATTTAAAGGAGAGTTGACGATGACTAAATCTGAACTAATTGAAAATCTATCAACAAAGCACCCAACTTTATCCGCAAAAGAAGTAGAAGGTATTGTAAAGGATATTCTTGAACTCATTGCACAATCTTTAGAAGAGGGGAATCGTATTGAAGTGCGTGGTTTTGGTAGCTTCTCTTTACACCATCGTCAACCGCGAGTGGGCCGTAATCCTAAAACCGGTGATTCTGTAAAATTAGATGCTAAATCTGTACCGCACTTTAAAGCAGGTAAAGAATTAAAAGATCGCGTAAATGTTTTTGCTTAAACATTCAATCGATATCAATAAAACGACACTTAGGTGTCGTTTTTTATTACAAATTTTGGCATAATGAAACTATTCTTAACAAGGAGATTGTGATGATTAAATATATTCTCGGACTCATTATTGTGCTAGCTATCGTAATCGTTGCGGTAACTATAGGGGCGAATAATGATCAAGTAATCACCTTTAACTACATTGTTGCTGAAAGCCAATTCCAACTTTCAACATTAGTTGCCATTTTATTTGGTTTTGGATTAATTTTAGGTTGGTTAATTACAGGATTTTTCTACTTAAAATTAAAATTCAAAAATATGTCGTTAGCGCGTCAAGTTAAACGTCAAACATTACAAATTAACGAATTAACGACTACTCGCGATAAGGCAGTATAATGCTTGAATTACTCTTTCTGCTTCTGCCAATAGCCGCCGCTTATGGTTGGTATATGGGGCATCGGAGTGCCAAGAAAGATCAGGAAGATATTAGTAATAAACTCTCCCGTGATTATGTCACGGGGGTCAATTTTTTGCTTTCTAATCAAACGGATAAAGCTGTTGATTTGTTTCTTGATATGTTGCAAAAACAAGAAACAGAAAATGAAATTGAAAGCAACTCACAATTTGAAGCTGAGCTAACGCTCGGTAATCTTTTCCGTTCTCGAGGCGAAGTGGATCGTGCTTTACGCATTCATCAAGCCCTCGATCGTAGTCCCAATTATTCTTTCGAACAAAAATTATTAGCTAAACAGCAACTTGCCAAAGATTTCATGACAGTCGGTTTTTATGACCGCGCTGAAGCCCTTTATATTATTATGGTAGATGAGCCAGAGTTTGCAGAAAATGCACTGCAACAGCTTTTGGTGATTTATCAAAAAACAAAAGAATGGAAAAAAGCCGTTAATATCGCAGAGAAGCTTGCCAAGATCTCACCCAAAGAAAATAATGTGGAATTAGCACAGTATTATTGTGAATATGCCTTAAGTGGTGAACTTGAAAGTGCGGACGAAAAACGCAGTATTTTACAAAAAGCGCTGAATGTATCTCCAACTAGTGTGAGAGCATCAATGCTACTTGCTGATTTAGAAATGGCCAATAAAAACTATCGTCAAGCCATTCAGAGTTTAGAGAATATTCTTGATCAAAATCCAATTTATATTGGTGAAGTGCTGAAAACGCTCAAATATTGTTATGATGAATTAGGGGAGAGAGATAACTTTGAGTTATTTCTAATTCGAGCCAGTCAGCAGGTTAACAATACTAAAGTCGATTTAATGTTAGCAAGCGTGATTGAAGAGAAAGATGGCAAGAGTGCCGCTCAATCAAAGCTTTATCAACAACTAACCAAAAATCCAAGTACATCTATTTTCCACCGTTTTATTCAATTCCAAATTGATGATGCAGAGGAAGGGCGAGGTAAAGAAAGCTTAATTTTGCTACATAAAATGGTCGGTGAGAGAATTAAGCAAGGCTTTGGTTATCGTTGCTCAAATTGCGGTTATCAAACCCATAAATTAATGTGGAATTGTCCTTCTTGCAAACAGTGGGAATCCATCAAACCAGAACATAATTAATTGACACAGTGAGGTAAAATTATGAATAGCAAAGTAATCGTTGCATTGGATTACGAAACGGAAGCACAAGCGCTATCCCTCGTGGATCAAATTGATCCAAGCTTATGCCGCTTAAAAGTGGGTAAAGAAATGTTTACCACACTGGGAACAAATTTCGTTAAGCAATTACACGAGCGCCAATTTGATGTTTTCCTCGATCTTAAATTTCATGATATTCCTAATACTGTGGCAAGAGCAGTGCGTTCTGCGGCTGATTTAGGGGTATGGATGGTTGATGTCCATGCTAGCGGTGGTCTGAAAATGATGGAAGAGGCAAAGAAAATTCTTGAACCTTATGGAAAAGATGCGCCTTTATTAATTGCTGTAACGGTATTGACCAGTATGGAAGATTTGGATTTATTACAAATCGGTATTAACTCTTCACCACTTGAACATGTTTTACGTCTTGCGCATTTAACACAGCGTGCGGGATTAGATGGAGTTGTTTGTTCGCCACAAGAAGTGGAGATTTTACGTAATACTTGTGGTCCTGATTTTAAATTAGTCACCCCAGGGATTCGTCCAATTGGTAGTGATTTTGGTGATCAGCGTCGCGTCATGACACCAGCAGCAGCTATTCGTTCTGGTTCTGATTATTTAGTAATCGGTCGTCCAATTACTCAAGCTGAAAACCCAGCTGAAGTGCTTCGTTCAATTAATGCATCAATTGAGTAATATGACTGAGAGTACATTAGTTTATTCTACCGAAGTTGGTCGAATTAAAGAGCAAAAGCAACCAGTACAACTCCCTAAAGGTGATGGTGTGGTTCGCATCCAAAAACAAACGAGTGGTCGAAAAGGTGCAGGTGTTTCAGTGATTACAGGGCTAGATTTAGCTGATGATGAATTGAAAAAGTTAGCGGCTGAACTTAAAAAGCGGTGTGGTTGTGGTGGCTCAGTAAAAGACGGAAATATTGAGATTCAAGGCGAAAAACGTGATTTACTAAAACAACTTTTAGAACAAAAAGGGTTTAAAGTAAAATTAGCGGGTGGCTAAGAT
>CAKVVS010000038.1:0-8855 GCA_934834395.1 Parahaemophilus parainfluenzae
CTGTAGGGGATGTAGTTTGCTGCTACGGACAATGTCTTAAAGTGGGACGTTCTTCCATTAAAATTAAAGTGGAAGTATGGGTGAAAAAAGTCTCTAGCGAACCCATTGGTGAACGCTATTGTGTCACCGATGCCGTCTTTACCTTTGTTGCAGTGGATGCCGACGGAAAATCTCGCAGCATTCCACGTGAAGGTAACCATGAATTAGAGCAAGCCTTAAAAACAATTGAAGAATTACACCTAAGTTGCTAACAGGAGAAACTATGTACTATGTAATTTTTGCCCAAGATATTCCAGGCTCTTTAGAAAAACGCCTTTCAGTACGTGAGCAACATCTTGCTCGTTTAAAACAATTACAAGCAGAAGGACGCTTATTAACAGCAGGTCCAAATCCAGCCATTGATGATGAAAATCCAGGTGAAGCCGGCTTTACAGGTTCTACTGTGATTGCTCAATTCGAAAGCTTATCTGCAGCGAAAGAATGGGCAGCACAAGATCCTTACGTAGAAGCCGGCGTTTACGGTGATGTGATAGTGAAGCCTTTTAAAAAAGTTTTCTAAATAAAACGAACTCTATACTCAAAGACGGATCTAAATATCCGTCTTCATTTCTTTATATGGAATCTCCTATGCGAGCACTTAAACACACGACAATTTCATTATTTATTTTAACCGCACTTTCAGGTTCAGCTTTGGCGAATCAACATGCATATAAAAGCAAAAATGAAACTGCGCCACAAATTAACCTTGCAGAAGAACAAGCTAAATGGGCACAACAACAGCATGTTCATGAATTAAAGTTGATTGAACAACGTGCGACTTTTCTGCAATTAGAATCACTCCTAAAAAGTGCGGTCAAAAGTAATCATGTTTCTAATAATGCGAAGTTATTCCTGAGTTTGATTGATTCCTTAAAAGGCTATCCATTGCAAACTGATGCTATGGCGGCTTATTTAGATGCGCGTGTAAAAACCGTTAATCGCGATACGCCTCGTGAAGAAGTGAATGCATTGCGAACAGACATTGAACAATTTATTCAACAGCACGCATCTCATTTTCTACGCGGAAAATTAGAACAAAGCATTTTTACATTATTAACCAATGCTGAAGATACTCAAGCACTCGCCAAACTCACACCAAATAATTTGGAAACACAAATTGCCGTGCTTACAGCAAAGTATCAAGTAGAAACGACGAATAGCACCCAGGCGACAGAAAACTCTTCAAACGATAAGAATAAATCGGCTATTTTGTCTGAGTATGAAAAACTTTGGCTCAACAATGCAGAGCTTCCTAATGATGCTCAACTCTGGACAACTTGGTATTCACAGGGTGGCCGTACTCCAGAAAAAATCTATCAAAAAGCCGAAATGCTTTTTGGCAAAAGTGATGTGAAGGGACTCGAAATACTTGCTAAAGAGTTAGAAAAAATTGAGAACGCTAAAGAAGATGAGCAAGTAGCCGCTCATTTAGCACTTTATCAGGACCTCTTAAAAAATCCTGCAAATTTGAAAATACAAGCTGAGAAATTACCATTAATTGATGCTAATACGAATAAAATTACCAATAAATTTGCCGTAGTACTAAGTTTTGCTCGTTATTTGCGGACGATTCCAGAAAATATGAATGAACCAACCTTCACCCCTTACGAGCAATGGGCTAAGACCTGGCAATTAAACGAAACTGAATTACGTGATTGGAAAATCGCCTTTATTAGCCGTTTCTTTGATAATGAAAGTCCTAATTTTGTGCAATGGCGCGATCAGGAAATTCTCAAACTCAATGTAGATAACCTCATTGAACGTCGTTTACGTACGGCTATTTGGCAACAAACAGATTTACTCACCTGGTTAAATGCGCTTTCTAATGAAAGCAAACAAAAACAAGAATGGCGTTATTGGATGGGGAAAGCACTCGAAAAAGGGAATAGCCCAAAAGCCAAAGAAATATTCTCTGAATTAAGCAATGAACGCGGATTCTACCCAATGTTGGCGAAAGCAAAATTATATCCTGAAAATCGTGGCGCAGGATATGATTTCGGTCAAACAGAATTATCTGTCGCGCGGAGTATTTCCGATCCCTACTGGGCACATGAATATAAAAAATTTCAACCAGAGCTCGCAGAAATTGCCGAATTACGTCAATTAGATCGATTAGGCGCAGCCAAACAACGTTGGCGTTTTCTGTTAGAAAAATTATCGCAAGAAGAACAACTACAGATTGCTTTAAGCCAATATGCGAATGAACAAAATTGGTTTGAATTAGGTGTGGATGGGTCGATTATTGCGAAAGCATGGGATTATATCGGATTACGTTTACCAAATGCTTATAGTCAATATTTTGATATTGCTCTCAGTAATGTGAGTCTCAGCGAAACGGAACCTCAAGCGATTGTGGATAATCGTGTCACCAAAACTTTTGCGATGGCAATTGCTCGCCAAGAAAGTGCTTGGAATCCAATGGCACAATCTTCCGCAAATGCGCGAGGATTAATGCAGTTATTACCGAGTACTGCGCAAAAAACGGCAGAAAATCAGCAACTTCCTTATAACGGTGAGTTAGATTTATTCAAACCGCTTAATAATATTTTACTCGGTACGGCGCACTTAAATGAGCTGAATGCTAAATATCCAAACAATCGCATTTTGATCGCCTCTGCCTATAATGCGGGAGCAAGCCGTGTAGAAAAATGGCTTGCGAGAGCCAATGGCAAATTGGCCATGGATGAATTTATTGCCTCCATTCCGTTCTTTGAAACACGAGGTTATGTTCAAAACGTATTAACTTATGATTTTTACTATCAACACCTACAAGACAAAGAAAAATTACAAACCTTTAGTAAAGAGGAATACGATCGGCTATACTAGTCGCACTAGTTTAATAGTATAGGGTTGTTGATATGTATATTAGTCGCAATTTAGAACAATGGAATGCTTTCCTCGCGACCTTGCAAACCGCGTTTGAACAAGGGAAAGCACAAGATTTCTTAACGCTTCTGCTCACGCCAGATGAGCGCGATGCAGTAGGTTTACGTTTACAAATCGTGGCACAGTTATTGGATAAAAATCTCTCACAACGAGAGATTCAACAAAATCTCAATACCAGTGCAGCAACCATTACGCGTGGTTCTAATATGCTCAAAACAATGGATCCGGATTTTATAAACTGGGTGAAAAGCCAACTCGATGAGCAAGCTGCAAAAAACTAAGCGAATTCTAACCGCACTTTTACATCTTTTTCGCCCCTCTTGGTGGAAAAAAAATTGGCAACGGGTTGCGTGGCGTTTTTCTCTCGCAATCCTGGCATTTTTCATTTGCTTCCGCTTTATCCCTGTTCCCTTCTCTGCCTATATGGCACAGCAAAAAATCGGGCACTTATTACAGTTTGATTTCAGCTATTCAATCAAATACGATTGGGTGAGCCTTGATGAAATCTCACCAAATATGCAACTTGCGGTGATTGCCGCTGAAGATCAAAAATTTCCAAACCATTGGGGCTTTGATTTTGAGGCAATTCAAAAGGCCTTTAAATTTAATGAAAAATCTCGCCGAACCCGAGGCGCTTCAACGATTTCTCAACAAACAGCAAAAAACCTCGTTCTCTGGCATGGACAAAGTTGGTTTCGCAAAGGATTAGAAGTTCCCACAACGGTATTAATGGAAATCTTTTGGTCCAAAGAACGCATTTTAGAAGTGTATTTGAACATCGCAGAATTTGGTAATGGCATCTTTGGTGTAGAAGCCGCTAGTCGCTATTACTTCAAAAAATCAGCGAAAAATTTAACTCAATCAGAAGCGGCATTACTCGCTGCGGTTTTACCAAATCCGATTATCTATAAAGTAAATAAGCCTAGTGCATTAGTTCGTAAAAAACAAAGTTGGATTATGGGACAAATGAATGGATTAGGCTTAAATTATCTGAAAGAAATGTAGATTTTCCATAAAGAAAAAAACCTTGAAACTCACTTTAAGTTTCAAGGTTTTAAATTTGGTGGAGATAATCGGGATCGAACCGACGACCTCTTGAATGCCATTCAAGCGCTCTCCCAACTGAGCTATATCCCCAAATAACGCAAGCTATGATAAATTTCGGCTGATAAACTGTCAATATTGAAATAATCAAATCCCGCTTATCAGCCTAAATATTAAGCGTTTTGAGATTTAATAAAATCAATGGCTCGTTGGATACGCGATAACACACGTTCACGGCCGATGCCCACTAATGTTACATCCATAGAAGGTGATTGACCTGAGCCTGTTACAGCCACGCGTAATGGCATCCCAACTTTACCCATACCCACTTCTAATTCAGCAGCGGTTTGTTCAATCGCTTCATGAGTAGAATGTAAATCCCAGCTAGAAAGTGCGGTCAATTTTTCTTTTACTTTTTCAAGTGGTTCAATCGCCGCCGCTTTAAAGTGTTTTTTCACCGCAGCTTCATCAAAACTTTCAAACTCTTCGAAGAAATAACGGCTTGCTGATGCCATTTCTTTTAAGGTTTTGCAACGTTCTGCAAGCATTGTCACAATTTCAGTTAACGCTGGACCATTTGAAGTATCAATACCTTGATCTTTATAGTGCCATGCAAGGTGTTTTGCCACATATTCAGGTGGTAATTCACGAATGTAATGGTGATTTAACCACAATAATTTTTCCGTGTTAAATGCACTTGCTGATTTACTCACGTGATCTAATTCGAAGAATTTAATCATTTCTTCACGCGTAAAAATCTCTTGGTCACCATGCCCCCAACCTAAACGAACAAGATAGTTGATTAAGGATTCTGGTAAATAACCGTCATCACGATATTGCATCACACTTACCGCACCATGACGTTTTGAGAGTTTTTGACCATCATCACCATTAATCATGGAAACGTGCGCATATACTGGAATTGGTGCGCCTAACGCTTTTAAGATATTAATTTGACGCGGGGTGTTGTTAATATGGTCTTCACCGCGTACAACATGAGTAATACCCATATCCCAATCATCCACCACTACACAGAAGTTATAGGTTGGTGAACCGTCGGTACGACGAATAATTAAATCATCTAATTCACTGTTGCTGATTTCAATACGACCACGTACTGCATCATCAAACACGACTGAACCTTCTGTTGGGTTTTTAAAACGTACAACATGTGGCTCATCGGCTGCATGATTGTGGTCATGTAAACAATGACGGTCATAACGTGGTTTTTCTTTGTTTTGCTCTTGTGTATGGCGTAATTCTTCTAAGCGCTCTTTAGAGCAATAACAACGATAAGCCAAGCCTTGCTCAATCATTTCATCAATCACTTGATTGTAACGATCAAAGCGTTTGGTTTGATAATAAGGACCATGCTCCCAAGCAAGGTTTAACCACTCCATCCCTTCAATGATTGCCGCCGTTGCTTCCGGTGTAGAACGCTCTAAATCAGTATCTTCAATACGTAATACAAATTCACCGTTATTATGTTTTGCAAATAACCAAGAATAAAGGGCTGTACGTGCGCCGCCCACGTGCAAATAACCTGTTGGGCTTGGGGCAAAACGCGTACGTACTTTGACATTCGGATCTAATTCAAAAGGAGGATCAATTTTCATTTTCTTAATAACCTATTCATTTACAAAAATTACCTTTATTTTACTACGACTTGCGTGAGTTCTAAATAAAAAATCTGATTTTATGCCTATTTTTGCAACAACTAGACGCTTTTTCATAAAAATATATTGACTGAAATCTCATTATACTTATAATGCCAATCCACAGCATTAAGGGCGATTAGCTCAGTTGGGAGAGCACCTCCCTTACAAGGAGGGGGTCACTGGTTCGAGACCGGTATCGCCCACCACTTTCTTAAAATCCTTATTTAAATCAGTCAAATTAGCATTATTTCTGTTTTATCTTATAAATAAAAACGGCCACAAAACGTTTCGTTTTATGACCGCACTTCTATCTAATTTTTTGGATTAAACTGGCTCTAAACCTAACACTTTACGTCCATTGATACTTGCGATATCAACCATTGCATCAAGATGTGGGAAGCGACAGCCAGCAGCAAGCAAGCTTAACTCTTGCCATAAATCCCCTTCACAAAGTGGCACCATATAATCACAGATATTATCCGTACCTAAGGCCACTGTAATTCCTTCCGGAATCATTTCATCTGCCGGTGTCAAGGCATTATGGAAAGGCATCAAATCTTCTTTTCGATTACTATCAATCCATGCCATTGGACAAGCAATCATCATCATTTTTGCCTGACGCATTTTTTCATAAAGCTTATAGCGATATTCTCTGCTATGTGCACCAATAGAAATACCATGGATCGCCACGACTCTACCTTCCATACCATGTTCGATAGTTTTATCGCAAAGTTGTTCTGTTTCTTTTTCTTTCGGAGAGTTGAATTGGTCCACGTGCACATGACACATAATGCCGCGAGACTTAGCTGCATCAAGCAGAATATCCATTGCTTCAAGACCACGACCATAGTCAAGCTCATCGCGATAAGGTAAACCACCAATCATATCCACCATATCAGAGCCAATATCAAACCATTTGCGTGCTTCTGGCTCAATCACCCCTTTTAAGGTCTGATTCGCAAATTTTAAAATAATGTCATGCTTATAGACTTCGCGAGCTTTATGCGCAGCAATGATTGCTCTGTCTTCACAAATCGGGTCGATATCCACAAAAGTCCCAAATGCAGTCACCCCTTGGGAAATCATCAGCTCAATCGACTGACAGAAACGGGCGTAATAATCATCAACACTTGATGTACGTTTAACTTCGTCCACTAAATCCCATTTTTGTTGAAGATTACTATTGTGATAAATGCCAATTTTTTCGGGTGTCATTGTAAAAGCACGATCTGCGTGAGCATGGGCATTAACCCAGCCACCTTTTTTAATAATTTCGTCTCGAATAAACGTTTTAAAGCTACGAACGTGATTTCTCATAATAACTCCGCCAAAAAAGAAAGGAAAAGAGAGACGAGAAGTGTATTAATTGAAAAGCAAACCCAATAAGGATCGGGTCTATTGTGAATTGTTTGCAATGTTATGAAAAATTCGCAGATTTTAATTAATAACATCTTTTCAGTCTTTCAACTGAGTGCAAAGTATAAGATTTTAAGCGCAAAAAAGCTATCTATTTATTGACAAAAGAACGCTCTTGTTTGAAGACGTCTAAGAACAAGCCGAGTGGTGGGCGGCTTGAAGATTGCTCAGTATAAGTGCGGTCAAATTTCTTATAGTTTCCTTTGCGATCAATATGATACTGTGTGCCATCCGGTTGAATAATAACATTCCAACGGAAATTTGATGCCAACACCCAAGGATCGCCATTAAGCTCAAATAAATTGCGACCTTGTGCATAATCCGAAATTGGATTTTTCACTTTAAAGATCGATGACATCAATGCTGGCAATAAATCGGTATGGCTTGTTAAATTTGTCACTTCTTGTACTGGCAAATCTTTCCAGTAAACAATAAACGGCACTTGGATTTCATCACGACCGAAATAGTTTTCTTGTGCTTTTTCATCCAGTTTATTAAACGTTTTACCATGCTCTGCCGTAATAATAACAATCGTATTATCTAAGGAAACTGATGCTAAAGTGTCATCAATTTGTTGATCAATCTCCGCAAGCGATTTGGTGTAATTTTCTTCCGCTTGATCCGCAACATCTAAATCCACATAAGCAAACCAAGGTTTATCCTCTTTTAAGAGAGATAAAACGCTATTTATCGCTTCTTTTGGCGAAGAGGCTTTCACTTTAGGTAATTTCACATTACGGAACAAGGCTTGTTTAAATAAGCTGTCTTTAAATGCCGTAGACGAATAAGCAACAAATTGATATTTCTCGTCTTGTAGCTTTTTAATTAATACCGACGGTGTGTGATTACTCAAAATACTGTCCGTATAATTCGCATTCAGTCCATAGAATAAGCCTACTAAGCCGGCATTGTTCGTATTGCCGCTGCTGTAATGATTCGTAAATTGAGTAGAGCTTGTGGCAAACTCAAACAATTTAGGCATTTTCTCGCTAGTCAGCGCATCATAACGTAAGCCTGAAACGGTAATCACGAGAATATTGGGTTTGTTTTCCACTTGCTCAAACTGAAGATCTTTTTTCGGATAATCAATTTTTAATGCATCCAAACGGCCTTCTTGTTCTAAGCGCTGTGAGTATGTCTCCGCATTAATAAACCCTTGTTTTTCTAAAAAGGTTCGCGCGGTCATTGGATAAGAAAGTGGAAAGTTTGAACGCTGCATGGTTATCGGACGATATAAAAATGCATCCGCCCAAGCGTAAATTAAGTGTGTCGCGACAAACGTGGAAGTCAGCACGAATCCCACTTTCTTCAGCCATTTCTGACGTTCTAAGCTACGTAATTTTTCCCAACTCCAACGGGAGAAAAGCATTTGGATTAGCAAAATAATCGGCATTGGTGCAAAGAAAATTTGCCAATCCCGTGAGAGATCGCCCTTTTCAGGGTTCACTAACAAATTCCAAACAATAGAAGAAAGGTGGATATTAAAGCGGTTAAATACTTCTGTATCAAACAGCAGTAATGTGGTGCAAATTGTCGCAATAATCACCGTTAGGCCACGGAAAGTGCGGTGATTTTTGATGATAAAACTCAGTGGAAAAATAACCAGCAAATACAGGGCAAAAACACAAAAGCTGAAATGGCCTAATAAGCTGATGAAGAAATAAATTTTGCCGAGTAATGTGTCGGGCCAGTCAATGAGAAAGGCGTAACGACTGCCAATAAGAATGGCGATGATAATGTTAAAAAAAGCAAACCAGTGCCCCCACGAAATTTTTCGCGAGGTTTCTTCACGGTATTCACGCCCGTTGAATT
>CAKVVS010000039.1:0-8727 GCA_934834395.1 Parahaemophilus parainfluenzae
CCACAATATCTCGGCTCCATTGTTCCGCGGTTGCACTGTAATCTAAATCTGCATCCACTCGTTCAAATAAACGCGTCGCGCCTAATTCGGCAAAACGCTGATCAAAATCCTTGCCTGCTTGGCAGAAATTTGGATAAGAACTATCCCCTAATCCCAACACAGCAAATTGCAGTTCGGTGAGTTTTGGTGCTTTTTTACCGTTTAATAACTTATGCAATACCACACCTTCTTCCGGTGGCTCGCCTTCACCTTGCGTAGAAGTCACTAAGAGCAGGTATTTTTCATCAGCAATGGTTTTCGCTTTATAATCTTTTAAAGCGACACGTTTCACGGCAATACCGGCTTCTGTAAGCTCTGCGGCAACTTTATCTGCCACCGATTTAGCATTGCCGGTTTGGGAGCCTGAAAGCACAGTAATTGAAAAAGGTTCTGCCGAAAGTGCGGTCAAATTTGCTGCCAAATGTTGCCCTGCGACCTGTTGTTCTACACCGGAAGCTTGCGACCATGCATAACCGGAAAGCCATGCCAATTGAAGAGGAGTTAGCGTTGGTAAGAGATTCAGTATTTCTGTTGGTAATGGATTGTTGTGTTGCATAAGTTTCCCCACAAGAAAATGAGTAATATCAGTAAATTCACATTAAGAAAGCGCGAGTTAGAGAATCATACCGGCTGCTACTGTGTTGTAAGTTGCTTCATCAACTAAAATAAAAGCGCCACCAGCAATATTTTCTTCGTAAGTTGTGGCAACAATCGGTTTCTGTAAACTTAAACGCACTCTAGCAATATCATTCATCTTTAAGGCTGTAGCACCACTTTCTTGTTCTAGTGTATGAACGTTTAACACACTTTCAATTTCACTGATTTTGGCAAATACGGTTTGCGTACCATGTTTAAGTAAATATTTACGGGCGGTATTTAATGGGCGTTCATCAAACCAACAAATTGTGACTTCAAGTTGTTTTTTTGGTGTAAGTGGTGAACTTTCATCCACAAATAAATCACCACGGGAAATATCAATATCGCGATCTAAACGTAAGGTAATCACTTCCCCGGCCACCGCCTGTGTCACCTCACCTTTTGGCGTAATAATCTCAGTCACTTTAGCGGTTAATCCATTCGGTTCAATTCGAATAGTCTGCCCCTGTTGCACGGAACCGCGCTCAATTCGACCTTGATAACCGCGGAAATCATCAGCTTTATCCGCATCCTGACGTACGACTAATTGCACAGGAAAATAGAAATCAGCATTAGAATGGCTCACTTCATCTACACTTGGTAAATTTTCTAAAATGGTGAGTAAAGGTTCGCCTTGATACCAAGGGGTGCTTTCACTTGCATATACTAGGTTATCGCCAAGCAATGCAGATACCGGCACAAAATGCACATCTTTTAAACCTAGCTGTAGCGCCAATTGACAATACGCCTCCACAATAGCATTGAATTTTTCTTCGCTGTAATCCAATAAATCCATTTTGTTCACCGCCACTAAAATGTGCGGGCAATTTAATTGACGCAAAATCGCTGAATGACGTTTAGTTTGTGGTAAGAGTTGTAACGGTTTTTCATCAAAATTCAGCTGAGAAGCATCAATTAAGACGATTGCAGCAGATGCTGTACTCGCTCCTGTCACCATGTTACGTGTGTATTGCTCATGTCCTGGGGTGTCGGCAATGATGAATTTACGTTTTGCCGTAGAGAAATAGCGATACGCCACATCAATGGTGATGCCCTGTTCACGTTCTGCTTCCAAACCATCTGTCAAAATAGAAAAATCAATGGCTTCTTTATTACCTTTTTCTTTTCCTGCGTTAAGGGTTTTAATTTGGTCGGTTAATAAAGCTTTACTATCGTAAAGTAAGCGGCCGATTAAGGTACTTTTCCCGTCATCTACACTACCGGCAGTAATAAAACGAAGTGGAGTTGAATGTTGTGTCATATTTCTTCCTTATATTCTGTTAATTATTCTTTTGTATTTCATCATCTTTGAATCATGCCCCATATAAATCGCCTGAACGAGTCTCAATTTTTAGAAAAATTTGTACTGTTTGAGCGTAGCGAGTTTATAAATTTTTCGTTAAGAAAATTGAAACAAAGTGAAGAGGAGCGATTTAATTGGGGTGTGTTCTTTGCTACTTTCTTGCACAAGCAAGAAAGTAGAAATACTAAAAATACCCTTCTTTTTTCCGTTTCTCCATGGCGGCTTCGCTGGCTTGGTCGTCTAGACGAGTCGCGCTGCGTTCAGAAATGTCGGCAATAGCGGTTTCTTCAATAATTTCTAATGGTGTTGATGCAGTGCTCGCTACCGGACAGGTACAGCTAATATCACCCACAGTACGGAAACGAACATCTAATACTTCGCTGACTTCATTTGGCAATTTAGGGGTTAATGGTGTCACTGGTACTAACAAACCTTTACGACGTACAACTTCTCGTTTATGGCTGTAATAAATCGGAGGCAATTCCAAATTCTCACGAGCGATATATTGCCAAATGTCTAATTCCGTCCAGTTGGAAATCGGAAACACTCGCATATTTTCACCTTTATGCAATTTAGCATTGTACAGAGACCATAATTCCGGACGTTGTGCCTTAGGATCCCATTGGCCGAACTCATCACGGAACGAGAAAATTCGTTCTTTAGCACGAGCTTTTTCCTCATCACGACGTGCACCGCCCATCAAGGCATCAAATCCATTCTCTGCAATGGTTTCTAATAAAGTGACCGCCTGTGCCGCATTACGCGAATCCGTTTCTTTGCGTAATACCACCGTGCCTTTGGCAATGGAATCTTCCACATGCCCAACGACTAAGCGAGCGTTAAGTTTTGCCACTTGTTCATCTCGAAATTGGATCACTTCTGGATAGTTATGGCCGGTATCAATATGCACCAATGGAAACGGCAAATGTACCGGACGATCACCTAACTGGAATGCTTTACGAGCTAATGCCAGCAATACCACCGAATCCTTTCCACCGGAAAAAAGCAACGCCGGGTTTTCACATTCCGCAACGACTTCACGAATAATATGAATCGACTCTGCCTCGAGCCAGTCTAGATGTTGGTTGTTGAGTTCAGTTTTTGTCATGTTTTGCTTCCTATATTTTTCTACTTATGTAATCCACATTCCTTACTATCTTTACTCTCCCACCACCAGCGGCCAGCGCGAATATCTTCGCCCTGTTTAACTTGGCGGGTACAAGGTTCACAGCCAATGCTTGGAAAACCTTGATGGTAAAGATCGTTATAAGGCACATTGTTCGCTAAGATATAAGCCCACACATCTGTTTCTGACCAATCAAAAATAGGATTGTATTTATCAATACCACGAGACTGATCTTGCTCAGCAAAAGGGAGCGCAGTACGTGTAGCCGATTGTTCTCGACGTTGTCCGGTCAACCATGCATCTGCACCTTGAATCGCGCGATTTAACGGTTCGATTTTACGGATATGGCAACACTCGCGACGTAATTCCACGCTTTCATAAAAAGCAAATTTCCCTTTTTCTTCCTCGTAGCGAGTCACTTCATCAGCAATCGGCTGAAAGCATTCTATTTGAAGATGTGGATAGACTTTCTCAAGGTTGTCTAATAAATTTAACGTATCTTGATGGAGTAAACCGGTATCTAAAGTAAAAATACCAATATCTAAGTTTTCACGTGCAATGACATCGGTAATAACCATATCTTCTACGGCTAAACTGCTGGCAAAGCGTGTATTGTGATGGCTATCAGCTATTTGATGTAAACGTTGCTTCAATGTGGCTGTTTTTTCTGCCAAACGCTCTTGTACATCAAGGCTAACAAGTGGAATTTGCCAAAAAGTCGGTTTAAATAAACTCATCATCCACTCCTTACGCCACTTGACTGATGGTTAGACTTTCTAAGGTAAAGTGCGGTTGTTTTTGACGTTGTTTTTCTTCTCCAAACCACGCTAATTGTTCGTGTAATTTCACCACTTCTCCCACCACAATTAAGGCTGGGGTCTCTGCTTTTTCCGCTAATTCAGCTAAATTTGCAAGTGTGCCAATCGCTGTTTTTTGAGTAAGTTGAGTACCTTGGCTAATAATCGCAACAGGCGTATTCGCAGCTCGACCATATTGTTGTAAACGTTCAGCAATGACTTGAGCTTTTAACGTCCCCATATAAATAACTAAGGTTTGATTACTTCTTGCTAATGTTTGCCATTCCATATCAGACGCATCGGCTTTACGATGACCTGTCACAAAAATGGCACTTTGTGCATAATTACGGTGAGTTAATGGAATACCAGCATAGGCTGTTGCGCCAATACCCGCTGTAATACCGGGTACAACCGAAAATGGAATTTGATGTTGAGCTAATACTTCTAATTCTTCGCCACCGCGTCCAAAAACGAAAGGATCGCCGCCTTTTAAACGCACTACTCGCTTGCCTTGTTGGGCAAGGGTTAATAACAATTGGTTGGTTTCTTCTTGTGCGACAGAACGACCATTGGCACGTTTCCCCACAAAAATACGTTCTGCATCACGACGAATCAAAGAAAGAATCTCACCAGAAACCAATGCATCGTAAAGCACCACATCAGCTTGTTGAATTTCCTGTAAACCGTTAAGAGTTAATAACCCAGCATCGCCAGGACCGGCACCAACTAAAGAGACAAAACCACCTTGATAGTTATTTTCTAGTTGCTCAGCCAATTCCTCTTCAGCTTGTGCCTCTTGTTGATTCTTAACGAGACTTGCAAAACGTCCGCTAAACATTTTTTCCCAAAAACGGCGACGTTCGGTGACCGATGCCAATTTTGCTTTTACTTGATCACGCCACTTACCAGAAATCTCAGCGATTTTGCCTAAATGTTGTGGCAATAATGCTTCCAGTTTCTCACGTAATAAACGGGCTAATACTGGCGCCTTTCCACCACTCGAAATCGCGATTTGGATCGGATTACGATCAATAATAGAAGGGAAGATAAAGCTACAATGAGGTTGATCATCCACCACATTGACTAATTTATGTTGGCTTTCGGCTAAATGGAAAATACGGTGATTTAATACCTCATCATTTGTTGCCGTGATCACTAACATCACCGTTCTCATTTGTTCGGCATTAAATTCTTTCGCAATCCATAGTACTTTATTTTGACGTTCAAGCTCGCTTAACTCTTCATTTAATTGGCGAGCAACAATACGGACTTGAGCATTTGCTTTGAGCAACAACCCAACTTTACGAGCAGCCACTGAACCACCGCCGACAACAAGTACCGGGCGACCAGTTAAATCAGCAAAAAGTGGAAAATAATTCATGGGTATCACTCCTATTTATTCACTTTATCAGCACGTTGTGCACTGACATATAAACGATCAAATAAGCCGTTATCGACAAAATGTTTGGTATTAATCGTATCCCACGAACCCAAACGTTGGTTCACATCAAATTGATTCACTTCGGGAAAAAGTGCGGTCGTTTTAGCAATAATTTTTTTATCTGTCGGACGGAAATAATTTTGGGCAGCCAGTTCCTGTGCTTGGGGTGACCATAAATAGCTCAAATAATCATGGGAAAGTTGATGCAAACCATCTGCTTGCGTATTTTTATTCACTTCCGCCACATAAATTGGGGTATAGGCCGTTATACTTGGGTACACCACTTCAAAGCTGTTTTCGCCCAGTGTTTTAGCCGCTAACGCTGCTTCATTTTCTGGGGCAATTAAAACATCACCGATATTACGCTGCGTAAAAGAAATACTGGCACTGCGCGCACCCGCCTCTAAAACCGGCACATTTCTTAGTAGGCGTAACATAAAATCTTGTGGTTTATCACTATGCTGTTCGGCATAAGCTAAAGCCGATAAATAAGCAAAGCGCCCGTTCGCAGAGGTTTTAGGATTAGCAAAGACCACTTTGACATCATCACGTACCAAATCAGACCAGTCTTGAATGTGTTTTGGATTTCCTTTTTTCACCAAAAGCACCATCACTGACCCAAAAGGAACTGCACCATTCGGTAATACTTGCTGCCAATCCGCATTCACTAAGCCTTTTTTAACTAAAGCGTCGATATCATTACTTTGTGTCAATGTCACCACATCTGCAGGCAAGCCATTTAACACGCCGAGCACCTGTTTACTGGCGCCACCATGCGATTGTGAAATCATCACATCTGAGGGAAATTCACGTTGAAACGCGATGTTATATTCCTTATAGAAATCACGAATCACGTCATAGGACACATTCAGTAGCACTGTTTTTTGTTCCGTACTGGTATGCCATAAACAGGCTGCCAAGACGAAAGAAAGCACTGAAAATAAAGCAATTTTTTTCATTTTTACTCTCCTCCGTTATTACCCTCAATTTCGTGTGGCTAAATTTATATCGCAAAATGTTAAGTACAAAAAATAACGAAAAAGCATTTTATAGAACAAAATGAAATATAAAACACCAAGCCAAACGATTCCTTATTTCACTTTGGAATATTAAATAAATTTCCGTTCTTTGCCATTATGGAAAAGAGCGGTTATTTTTCTGAACATTTCAAAACGCTTACAAAGCTTAGGTATTTATCTGTTGTGAAGGTGGGATAATGAAAACCGTATTACCAGGATTTAAACGAAGTATATTGATTACATTAGTCTGGCTCGGCTCAATGGTATTATTGCCATTAACATTACTTGTGCTCACTGCCTGGCAATTAAAATGGGCTGATATCGTTCAAATCATCACGAGTGAACGAGTGATCTCATCTTTAACGCTATCCTTTGAAATGGCGGTAATCGCGACGTTAATTAATATCGTTTTTGGCTTTTTATTGGCATGGGTTTTAGTGCGTTATGACTTTCCAGGTAAGAATCTCGTCAACGCGTTAGTGGATTTACCTTTTGCTTTACCCACTGCCGTTGCTGGTATCGCACTTGCCTCGCTTTATGCTCCGACTGGACTGATTGGGCAATGGCTAAGCCATTTAGGGATTCAACTCGCTTATACTCCAAGTGGTATTGCGATTGCGCTGATTTTTGTCAGCTTGCCTTTTACCGTTCGAGCGATTCAACCCGTATTAGCAAATCTCGATCCTAGCTATGAAGAAGCAGCTCAAATTTTAGGTGCATCCAGATTAACGACGTTGCGAAAAGTCATCATCCCGGCGGTATTGCCTGCATTAATAGGTGGCGCAGGTATGGGATTTGCGCGATCGCTTGGTGAATACGGCTCGGTAATTTTTATTGCAGGTAATGTGCCACTTGTATCCGAAATTGCACCATTGATTATTATGTCAAAACTTGATTTATATGACGTGCAAGGTGCATCTGTGGTTGCATTATTAATGCTTGCCATTTCATTTCTGTTGATTTTATTCATTAACTTAGCGCAGTGGTCTGTTGCCAAACGCATTAGTCCAATTCGATAAGAGGTATTTATGAAAACCCAATCATGGCAAAAATGGATCTTAATTCTGACCGCACTCAGTTTTTTTACGATCATATTATTGCTCCCATTATTTACCGTATTCTATTCAGCCCTTGAACAAGGAATTGGTCTATTTTTCGCTGCATTAAAAGAACCAGAAGCCTTAGCAGCTATTTGGCTTACGATTAAAGTCTCTTTAATTGTATTACCTATTAACATTTTTATCGGTGTGGTTATGGCTTGGGCTATTGCTTATTTTGACTTTAAAGGGAAAAGCTTATTAACCGCACTACTCGATCTCCCCTTTTCCATTTCACCAGTGGTGGTAGGATTAATGTTCTTACTGCTGTTTGGGTTAGATGGACTTTGGGGCGCATGGCTTGCTGAACACCATATTCGTTTTATGTTTGCTACGCCAAGCATTGTTATCGTGACTTTATTCGTTACCTTTCCACTTATTGCAAAATCATTAATTCCAACCATGTCAGCACAAGGCACAAGTGAGGAACAAGCTGCGTTAATCTTAGGTGCATCCACTTGGCAACTTTTCTGGCACGTAACGCTACCAAAAATAAAATGGGCATTAATTTATGGTGTGATTTTAAGTAACGCTCGTGCAATGGGTGAATTCGGTGCCGTGAGTGTTGTATCTGGGCATATTCGCGGTTTGACTAATACAATTCCGCTTTATGTAGAAATTAGTTACAACGAATATCAATTTGTTGCCGCATTTGCTTGCGCCAGTTTATTAGCATTAATCGCAGTGGGAACACTGGGATTACAAAATGTAGTGAGATATGTGGAAAAGAAAAAAATCCAAGAATAACAACGGGAACACAATACATGACAATCAAAATCCAGCAACTAAACAAACACTTTGGACAGTTTCATGCGTTGAAAGATATCAATCTCAGCTTTCCGGAAAATCAGCTAACCGCCTTGCTTGGGCCTAGTGGTTGTGGAAAAACAACGCTATTAAGGATCATTGCCGGATTAGAATTTGCTGATAATGGACACATTTGGTTTGGTGAAAAAGAGGTGACTCAACTTTCAGCTGCTGAACGCGGTGTCGGCTTTGTGTTTCAGCATTATGCACTATTTCAAAATATGACCGTCTTTGACAATGTCGCTTTTGGCTTAACGGTGAAACCTCGTAGAGAACGTCCCTCTGCAGAAGAAATTCGCGAAAAAGTCACCGCACTTTTAAAGCTAGTAAAACTTGAATGGCTAGCCGATCGCTACCCTAATCAACTTTCAGGTGGACAAAAACAACGGATAGCCTTAGCTCGGTCCCTTGCTGTTCAACCGAAAGTCTTACTACTTGATGAACCCTTTGGTGCATTGGATG
>CAKVVS010000040.1:0-8725 GCA_934834395.1 Parahaemophilus parainfluenzae
ACCGACATCCCCAGTGTTAATACGATACCCGCAATCCCCGGCATGGTGAGTGTTGCACCAGGTAGGATAGACATCAAACCGACTAATAAAACGATATTAATCACCAAGGCAAAGCTTGCGATAATACCGAAGATTTTATAGTAAATCAGCATGAAGACAATTACCGCAATTAAGCCCCAGAAGCTTGCATCAATACCTTGTTCTACGTTTTGTGCACCAAGAGAAGGACCGATTGTACGCTCTTCAACAATTTGCACTGGCGCGATTAATGCACCTGATTTTAATAACATAGAAAGGTTTTGTGCTTCTGCAGAACTGCTTACACCTGTAATTTGGAAGTTAGAACTGAAGCGACCTTGAATAGTAGCAACGTTAATTACTTCTTCACTTTTCTCTAAAATGGTTTTGCCATTTTCGTCTTTTTTACCGTTGTCTTTGTATTCTACATACAAGGTTGCCATTGGTTTTTTATAGTATTTCTTGGTCGTTTGCGACATGATTTCGCCGCCTTCACTATCCAAGGTTACACTTACTTGTGGCGTACTGGTGTTTTGGTCTAACCCCGAGCTTGAGTTGATGATGTGTTCACCACCCAATACCGCACGTTTGTAAAGTGCAACAGGTCTACCTTGACGGTCATATTTGATCTCTGTGTCAGAAGGTAACATACCACGCGCTGCTGATTCAGGGTTCACTAATGAATTCACAATGCGGAATTCAAGTGTTGCAGTTGCCCCTAAGATTTCTTTTGCACGCGCAGTATCTTGAACACCCGGTAATTCGATTACGATACGTTCTGCACCTTGACGTTGGATAACCGCTTCAGCTACGCCTAATTCAGCAACACGTTTACGTAAAATCGTTAAGTTTTGCTCGATCGCTAAGTTACGTGATTCTGTTAATGCCGCTTCAGAAAGGGCAAGGTTTAAGGTGTTGTCACCAATATCAGACACTTCTAATGTTGGGTGTAACTGACGAATAATACGCGCTGCTTTTGACATTTGGTCTGCGTTTTCTAATGTGACCGTTGTACCAAATTTGTCGCTATTTTTAATCGCCGTAAACTGAATTTTTTCTTTACGTAATTCGTTGCGTAATGTGTCTTGTAACTGTTCTTGACGTTTAGCAAGCGCAGAATTCATGTCCACTTCCATTAAGAAGCGTACACCACCACGTAAGTCCAAGCCCCATTTCATCGGGTTAGCACCAATGCTGCTTAACCAAGCTGGTGTTGCCGGTGCAAGGTTTAATGCGGTTGTGTAGCTGTTGCCAAGTTTTTCTGCAATTTTATCTTTGGCAAGAAGTTGGTCATCTGTGTTGGTGAAACGGGCAAGAATGGAGCCATTTTCAAGAACGATAGATTTGGTTGGAAGGTTATTTTCTTTCAGTACATTTTGTACTTCAGTTAATGCGGTGGTGTCTGCTTGTTGTCCGCGAGTACCGGAAATTTGCACCGCTGGATCTTCACCATAGATATTTGGAAGAGAGTATAAAGCACCAATGGCGACCACAAGGATCACCATTAGATTCTTCCATAATGGGTAACGATTTAACATAGTTTTCCCTTTAGGAATTTAAATTAGAGAGATTTTACAGAACCTTTCGGTAATACTGAAACGATGTAGTTACGGTTAATCGTGATTTCAGTGGTATCGTTTAAAGCGATAACAATTTCAGCACCTTCGGTTACTTTGGTGATTTTACCAATCAAACCACCAGCGGTTAATACTTCAGTGCCTTTCGCTAATTCAGACATTAATTTTTTGTGTTCTTTGTTACGTTTCGCTTGTGGGCGGTAAATCATAAAATAAAAAATTAAACCGAAGATCACGAAAATAAATAACGTGGACATTGGGCTTTGTGCTTCCATTGTGTTTTCCTTATAAAATGAAAAGTTAAAAGTGTGCGTAAAATACCATAAAACAGCATTCAGTAAAAGCCGATGAAGGCAATAACAACTAGAATTTTGGAATTAATTGATTTTTTTCAAGCAAACTTCGAAAATTTGCTCGGAAAGCCAATGTTGATCCACCAATTCACATTGATTTTCTTCACAAAAAATAACAAAATTTTCGACCGCACTTTGACGATTTAATTGCAAAACTAATTCATCATTTGGCGCTAAATTAGCCAAAGCCTTCTTCGCGGTTAAAAGCGGAATCGGGCAGGAAAGTGCGGTCAAATTTAATTGATATTTCATGATTTAAGCTTGGCGACGAGCAAACATAATTTTGCCCATAGCCGTGAGTTGTTCTGCTGATAAATATTGCTTACCAAGCTCAAATAGCGGCTCTTCAAGGGCAATGTGTCTATCATAGCTCGCCACAAACAGCGTAATCAGCCTTTCATCTATATCAGTGCGTTTCTCTGCAATCAATTCTTCTAGCTGCTCAGAAAGTTTTGCCCAATTTTCATGCAAAGTAACATGCTGGCGCTCTAATTCATCCACCGATTCTTTCGCTTGAGGTGCTTTTTCAATTAAAGCGGGGAAGAAGTCTTTTTCTTCATCATCATGATGAAGTGGTGCGGCGTGATTAAAATACTGCAAAAGGGTTTTCACATCATTTAATACGGCTTGATTCACGCCATTTTTTTCTAAGTAGCCAGGAAGAATGGTGAGCTGCTTACAAAAGCGTTTCACTTTGCTATGACAAGCATAAAGCATATCAATCGGTTCATTCCAAGTGGCAAATTGTTGAGGTTCGAGGATTTGCATAAGGTTTCCTTTGTTAAAAAGTGCGGTCAAAAAACATTTCATTTTTCTACCGCACTTTCATCAATTATGATTTATCCGCTAATTGTAATGGTGGAACAGGTTTGCCCATGCGAGCATAGAATTCCACCACAAAATCATCAAAACGATCGTCTTCAATAGCTTGGCGAATTTCCGCCATTAAACGTTGATAATAGCGTAAATTGTGAATGGTATTTAAGCGTGCACCTAAAATCTCCCCGCACTTATCTAAATGATATAAATACGCTTTGGTGTAGTTTTTACAGGTGTAGCAATCACATTCAGGATCCAATGGGCTGGTATCATCACGATATTTTGCATTACGGATTTTAACAATGCCGTCAGTCACGAATAAATGGCCGTTACGTGCGTTACGAGTTGGCATTACACAGTCAAACATATCAATACCACGACGCACGCCTTCCACTAAATCTTCCGGTTTACCCACGCCCATTAAATAACGCGGTTTATCAGCCGGGATTTGTGGGCAGATGTATTCTAAAATGCGGTGCATGTCTTCTTTGGGTTCACCTACCGCTAAACCGCCCACCGCATAACCGTCAAAGCCAATATTCACTAAGCCTTCTAGTGATACTTTGCGTAATTCTTCAAATACGCCGCCTTGAATAATACCGAATAGCGCATTTTTATTGCCTAATTCATCAAAGCGATCGCGGCTGCGTTTTGCCCAACGAAGAGACATTTCCATGGATTTTTTCGCATAATCGAAAGTCGCGGGATAAGGCGTACATTCATCGAAAATCATCACGATGTCAGATCCTAAATCATATTGAATTTCCATGGATTTTTCAGGTGAAAGGAAAATGCGCTCACCGTTAATTGGATTTTGGAATTTCACGCCTTCTTCGGTGATTTTGCGTAATTTACCTAAACTAAATACTTGGAAGCCGCCACTGTCAGTCAAAATCGGACGATGCCATTGCATAAAGTCATGTAAATCACCGTGTTTACGCATCACTTCTTGACCTGGACGAAGCCATAGATGGAAGGTGTTACCCAATAAAATTTCTGCACCTGTCGCACGCACTTCTTCTGGTGTCATGCCTTTTACGGTGCCATAAGTGCCCACTGGCATAAATGCAGGGGTTTCTACGCTGAACGTGCCTTGTGGACGTTCAAATACCAAGCGACCGCGACGCGCACTGCCGCTGGTTTTATCTAATTCATATTTCATTTTCTTTCCTCAACGAATAAACAGTTCGTAGGTTGTTATTCAATAAAAAAGCCTGTTAGTACAGGCTTCTTGATAGGTATTTTATGAGTTGGTTGAAAATAAGTCAAACCACTTATTCTAAGCCTTTCACATTGGGATTTTTAGTAATGAACATTGCATCGCCATAACTGAAAAAACGGTAGCGATTTTCGACCGCACTTTTATAGGCGTTCATGGTGTGGCTAAAGCCTGCAAAGGCAGACACCAACATAATCAACGTACTTTCCGGTAAGTGGAAGTTAGTAATCAACGCATCCACTACACGGAATGATTTACCTGGGTAAATAAAAATAGACGTATCAGAAAAATAAGGTTCAATTAAATCTGGATTGCCATTTTCTTCTGCAGATAGAGCAGCGGTTTCAACAGAACGCACTGATGTTGTACCTACCGCAATGACACGTTTACCTGCTTTTTTCGTTTCAATAATGGCATTGCAGACTTCTTGAGAAAGCTCCACATATTCCGCGTGCATAATGTGATCTTCAATATTTTCAACACGTACGGGTTGGAATGTACCTGCGCCCACATGTAAAGTTACAAATTCAAAATTAACGCCTTTTTCGTGTAATTTTTGTAAAAGCTCATCATCAAAATGCAAACCTGCTGTTGGCGCAGCCACTGCACCAGGCACTTTGTTGTATACGGTTTGATAGCATTCTTGATCCGCTTCTTCATCAGGGCGATCAATATAAGGCGGCAAAGGCATATGACCGATTTCTTGTAACACATCAAGCACATTGCGACTTTTATCCGCTAATTCCACTTCAAAAAGGGTATCTTGACGACCAACCATAATGGCTTTTACGCCATTATTTTCTCCTAGCTTATCTTCGCCTAAAAATAATTCTGCACCTTCTTTCGGGGCTTTTGATGAGCGAATATGCGCTAAGAAATGATGTTCACTTAAAACACGTTCCACCAACACTTCAATTTTCCCGCCGCTGGCTTTACGACCAAACATACGAGCAGGGATTACGCGCGTATTGTTAAAAATCAACAAATCACCTTCGCCGATTAAATCTAATACATCAGTAAACGTGCGGTGAGAAATTTCCCCGTTTTCGCCGTTTAGTTGTAGTAAACGACAAGAAGAGCGATCTTTTTTAGGGTAACGAGCAATCAGCTCATCAGGTAAGTCAAAATGAAAGTCGGAAACACGCATAATTATAAATCATGAAAGCTAAAAATGGGGCATAGTCTAGAGCGAATGGGTGGGAAATACAAGGGGGAATGTTGTTGGGTATGAATTGGGTTGAGGGATAGAGTAGGAAGGTAAATATTATACTATTCAAATTTATTGAGTTTTATTGCAACGCAAAACCGCCTGAAGGCGGTTGCCAAGGTGATTTATTGCCAACAGGCGATGCAATAATGTTTCAACACACAGCCGCCCGAAGGCGGCTGCCATAAAGTTGCATCTAACCAAGGAGCATTATAGTGTTTCAACACACAGCCGCCCGAAGGCGGCTGCCTTCTATCGTAAAAGGTCAAAAAAACCAAGAATTAGTTTCAACACACAGCCGCCCGAAGGCGGCTGCTTGGATCTAAATTTGATTCATAACTGGTAACCTTAGTTTCAACACACAGCCGCCCGAAGGCGGCTGCGCAGCTTGAGCATTTGGTGGTAACTTATCCCATGTTGTTTCAACACACAGCCGCCCGAAGGCGGCTGCTTGGCTTTGTGGAATTTGGTCGTATTTCGCAACCTTGTTTCAACACACAGCCGCCCGAAGGCGGCTGCCTTGCTTACGGCTAATTTTACCGCCAGTTAAGGATTGTTTCAACACACAGCCGCCCGAAGGCGGCTGCACGATGTCGTCATGGCTCATATAAAGCTCAGCAGAGTTTCAACACACAGCCGCCCGAAGGCGGCTGCGGCGACCTTGAGCCGCCATATTCGAGAGGTTTGAGTTTCAACACACAGCCGCCCGAAGGCGGCTGCCCATCAATAGATCCGTTATTGATAATTTCAACGATGTTTCAACACACAGCCGCCCGAAGGCGGCTGCTTAAGCATTGTTTGTTGAGCTGAGCGGTTTACCCAAGTTTCAACACACAGCCGCCCGAAGGCGGCTGCATCTAGTGCGGTTTTTTTATTGGAGCAAAAATGGTTTCAACACACAGCCGCCCGAAGGCGGCTGCAAAATGGGAAATATTTTGAGGAATTTGAGCCATTAGTTTCAACACACAGCCGCCCGAAGGCGGCTGCAGGCAAGCAGGAGCGCATATTATTAAATGATATGTTTCAACACACAGCCGCCCGAAGGCGGCTGCCAAGCTGTCCGTACCTTCTTCTTTTTGCGCAGCAGTTTCAACACACAGCCGCCCGAAGGCGGCTGCCACTATAAAAATCTTCTTTGGAATAATTTTCTAGTGTTTCAACACACAGCCGCCCGAAGGCGGCTGCTCCCTACATAAAAAAACAAGAAAAATCAGTGCATTAAACACTGTATTTCGCTAACTGATTTTATGATAAGGAGTTTGGTAAGTATAACGGCCACATTGTCGTTATACAAATAAATTAATTCATCCAAATTGTTAAAGAAAATAAAGATCGCTATCCCATCAGGGTTTTAATGAGAACAACAGGTTAGCGAACTAAATGACAAGCACGTCTTTAAATACATCTACTGCCGGTTTTGCCCCATGATGCTCCACTTTATTACGCCACTTACTGCCTAAATGATAAAAACGCAGACTGTCACATGTGGGATCGTAGGTTTCCAACAGTTTGTTTTTCAACGCGACCCATTGGTCAGGCGTGACATCACATTCAAATACTGAATATTGCGCGCGCACGCCGTAATCTAAGCAATGTTTTGCGATACGGCGCAATCGCGCTTGCCCGTTTGGATCGTCAAAAGAAATATCATAAGTAATCAGCATTAACATGGCTTATCTCATCAAAAACGGCGGATATTCCGCCAAATCTCCACGCAAATGGCGCGCCAACAGCATCGCCTGAATATACGGCAGTAGCCCGATTTCCACTTCTTCACCCAAAAACGGATGAACGATTTTCTCCTGTTTTTTCGCCTGCAAGGCTTGGAACAAGAGCTTACGCGCATCGGCTTTTAAGCTCACCGCGCCGCTTGCCTCGGTAACGAAATCCTGCGGTTTAATTTGCCCTCGGTTAATCAGCGACAACACCAGCCTGTCTGCCCACCATGCGCGGAATTCTTCCAAAATATCCTGTGCCAAACTGTCGCGCCCCGGTCGGTCGGCGTGCAGAAAGCCCACCTGCGGGTCCAGTCCCACGCCTTGCAGCGCGCCGCTGATGTCCTTGCCCAGAATACTGTACACAAACGACAACAGCGCATTCACCCCATCTCTGGGCGGACGGCGGTTGCGCCCGTCAAAAGAAAAGCCGCTTTTTTCGCTCAAAAGCTGCCCGAACACGCTGAAATAACGCGCCGCCGCATCGCCCTCAATACCGCGCACCACGTCCAGCTCCGTCGCGCCCTTCAACTGCCGCAGCGAAATATTCAAAGAATCGACCGCACTTTGAATCGCCACATTCTCGCCATAATTGCGAATCTGCCGCTGAAGCACCCGCTTACTCGCCTGAATCTTCGCCGCAATGATATTGCGCGCAATCGGCACGGGATTTTGCTCCGACACTCGATACTGCGCCCGACGCAACAGCACATTGCCGCTCTGCCGCCCCTGAAGCCGCCCCAAGAAACGTCCGTTTTCGGTAAAAAACGCCAAATTCACATTATTTTCGCCGCAAAACCCCAACAAAAACGGCGACACCAGCACATTCCCAAAACAGAAAATATGCCCGATGGAATGCACCGGCAACTGCGCCACCTTCTTACGCTCCTGCTCCACCACCAGCGTCTCCCGATCCTTGTGCAGATAGCTGCCTTGGGTGGTGATATACAGCGTGTTTTGCAGTTTGCGCATGTGAAAACTCCTTGGATTTTGATCGCACTTTTTTTGGGGTGTTTAGCAGGGTTGAGCTACCTGAAAAATGGTAGGTTTCTTATTTTTCAGTATCTATACAAAAATCAATAAATTCACATGCTATATAAGGATGTGTTTCATTTAACCAACTTTCACTCTCAATAGAAATTTCATTTAATATTTTTAGATGGTAATCACGAAATAATTCTCCCCAAGATATAAATGATACATAGTTGCATCTAAGCGGATCCATATTTACCCATGTTCCAAAGTCCATAAAACCCTCATAAGATATGGAACAATTATTATCAAATCGCATTATCTTTTCTACTTCACTTGCAATAGCTCTGATACTATTTCCAAAAATAGCAGGGAATTCATCTAAAGCGTCTCTCAATTTTTCATATATTTCATTAGAGTCAATGAATCTCATTTGTTCAAAAGAAGGCATATATACAACAGAAATAGAATATGGAGCTAAACTTATTTCACTCCTATCTTTCCATAGAATAGCAAAGCCATTACTATTTAATTTATTCCCTGTATTAGCCATATTATTTAAAGCAGTTTTAAACAAATTAATATATTTATCTAATCTACTAGGATCCTCTCCTCCTTTTTGTAACTCATCATCGTAAATGCAAATTTGAAAAGACTGTAATAATGATGCTGGAATCTTATCCCTATTATTTAAAGGAGGGAGGAAACTTACTTCCTCAATTAAATCAGTGTCAATTATTTCTAGTCTTATTTCTTCTTGTACGACAATAGGCTTTAAACACAAAATATTTAAATTCTGTATAAATATCATATTCCTAATATGATGCAACAACAAATCAGGATAT
>CAKVVS010000041.1:0-8541 GCA_934834395.1 Parahaemophilus parainfluenzae
ATCAACTTCTTATGGCAAAATTAGATCTAGAGCCGGAAACGGAAGAAAATAGAAAGCCACTCGACAGAAATTAGTCATAAAAAAAGTGCGGTGAAATCTACCGCACTTTTTGTTAAGGCTTACTTAACTTGTTCGGTTAAGCAAGGCTGAATTTTATTTAGCATTTCTTTTAAAATACGCGCTGGAGCAGCCACGATATTGCCTGAGCGTAAATAGCCGTGACCCGCATTGAAATCACACACTAAACCGCCGGCTTCACGTACGATTAAATCACCTGCTGCGCAATCCCAAGGTTTTAAGCCCATTTCGAAATAACCGTCAACGCGATTAGAAGCCACATAGCAAAGGTCTAATGCGGCAGAACCCGTACGACGGAAATCTGCAGCTTCATCAATTAAGTTATTCATGATAGCAAATTGAGTTGGCATCAAGCTTGGTTGTTTGAATGGGAAACCGGTGGCTAAAATTGCCCCGTTAAGTTCATTTTGGCTATCTACACGTAAACGCACTTCATTTAATTTTGCGCCTTCACCACGCACCGCAGTGAATAATTCATTACGAATAGGATCGTAAACCACACCCACTTCGGTACGGTTTTTTACACGGATAGCAATAGAAACGGAGAAATGTGGCAAACCTTTTACGAAGTTGGTTGTGCCATCTAGTGGATCAATTACCCATTGAATATCACTGTCTTTGCCTTCTAATGCACCACGTTCTTCACTGATAATTGTGTGATCAGGATAAGATTTTTGAATGATTTCAATGATCTCAGCTTCAGCGGCTTTATCGACGCTGGTCACATAATCATTAATACCTTTTTTACTTGTTTGGATGTCATCACGGCGCTCATAGTTTTTAGCAATCACGTTGCCCGCTCTTCGTGCCGCACGAATAGCGATATTTAACATTGGATTCATATTTCCACCAGATTTTAAAGAACAGATAATAGGTCGCCTATTATAAGGGAGTTTTAGTAAATAGCCAGTTGAAAATGTTTAATTCACGGTTTTTCACGTTTTTTAAAGGAAATTTGCGATCAGTATCGCAAAAATAAAGTAGTAAATTTGGCTTTCTTCTGAAGGAATTTTAAAGTGCGGTCAAAAAAGAAGGCATTTTATGTATAAAGGGATAACCTTATTAGAAACCTTGATTGCATTATTTATTTTAAGCGTAACGTTGGCGTTTGCATTGCCTAAATGGCAGAAAAACGATCCCAAATATTTTCTCGAAAAAGAGCAACAACGGCTTTATTTTTTCTTACGTAATATCCAAGCGAGGGCAGAAAATTCATCAGCGATTTGGTTTATTTTGGCCAATCAAGATAGAGCGAATCAACGTTGGTGTATTACTGCTCAAGTAAAAAACGATCATTTTTGTGATTGTTTTCATCCCCAGAATTGTCCTAAAAACCTTTATGCGCATTTTTACTATCCTTATTTTGAAGGAAAAACGATGCTGATAGGCCCTAAATTATATCCGTCTGAAGTGGCGGTGAAATTTAATGGGGCCAGAAATACCATGGAAACAAATTGTTTTATGTTACAGGCGGAAGAGCATCGTACATTGTTCTCTTTTTTCAATGTCGGCAGCATTAAATTAAAGTCTGATCAAGCGGCGAGTGCATGTACAAGATGAAACCATTAAAAGGCGAAACATTGGTGAGTTTGTTGATTTCACTTGGCTTATCCGCTTTATTGTTGCTATTGGTTGCACAGTTTTATGCCCAAACTCAACAGCAAAATCAGCGTTTAATGTTACAACTCAAATTACAAGCGGAATTACAACGCACAATTCAACTCATCGGGAAAGATCTGCGTCGCGTAGGTTTTCGAGCCGCAAACCAAAAACTCATTGAAGATAATCTGGCTTTATTCGAATTAGACGAAAAGGGCACTGCAATAACCATTGCTCAAGCAGACAATGCTCCGTCAAATAGTTGTGTTTTATTTTTTTATGATTTGAATAGCAATGGTTGTATTGGTGAAAAATACACAAAAAATACCTGCGTAAATGGCGTTAAAAATGTGGCGAAAAATATCGAAAAAGAGCTATTTGGGTACAAACTTAACGGGAAAATGATTGAAACCAAACAAACTTACAAAAGTGCAGTAAATGCGGATTGTCGTTCAGCAGAGTGTCAGAGAGCCTTAGCGCAATCTACTTGTAATGCTGGTGGTGGATGGACAGATTTATTGGATGAAAAAGAGTTTGAGATTTCTCAATTACGTTTTGATTGGTTAAAAGAGGGGAAAGGGATTGAAATCAAACTCGCGGGAAATCTTGCAACATATAAGCATATTCAATATGAAACTTCGCTTGTAGTGCCTTTATTAAATCAAGAAGAATGATGATGAAAAAAGGGATTGTGACACTGACGGCACTGATTTTACTTTCAGGCTTATTGGCGCTGATCTTATTATTTGATGAACAGATCTTTGCGTTTTTTCGATCTCAAATGAGTCAGCGAAAATATTATGTAGAACAAAGTCTTCCTTTACAGAAAATCAGTCAGCAGCAACAAACGCACATTTGCCAAAACTTGCCTTTAAATGGTGCTGAAAAAGTGAAACAAGTCTTTTTCGAGTCTTCAGGGGCAGAGGATAAAGTCGCCTATTCTGTTTGGTGTGAACGCGCTGAGTTATTTAAGAAATCGCCCACAAAAGGCATTAATGAAAATATGCTGCGAGATTTTATTTCCAGTGAAAAACAAACTGATTTTCAACCGCACTTTGTGAAAGTAGATACTACTTTAACTGCTCAAAAAACACCACAAGTGTATTGGATGACGCAAAACCAATTAGAAGTTAAAGGGAATGTAAGTGGTATTCTGCTAGCAGAAGGAGATTTAACTTTAACAGGCAAAGGGCGTATTAGTGGTGCAGTGATTACAGGTGGTTTGCTTAAGTTAGAGGAGAATGTGACGGTAGCTTACGGTAAAGCTGTGGTGACAAAACTCGTACAAGAATATAGCCAATGGCGTTTGGTGGATAAAAGTTGGAGTGATTTAAGTGCGCAAGATCAAAGTGAATAAAGGCATGTCGTTAATGTCACTTTTATTAGCCTTATCGATTTTCAGCGGGTTGTTTTTGATCTTTAATCGGTGGACGACCGAGCAACGGAAAAGTGCGGTCAGACTTTTTCAAGAATTTCAGGCGATTCAAATTGCTGAAAATCAGGCTCAACGACAGTTTTTAGGCTTGTCTTGTGAAAATAGCATACAACAAAATGGCATTCAATTTGCAATTCAATGCAGTCATCATCAAGTGAATATACGCTATCCTCAAGGTGAATTTTCATTGAAAACCGAGTAAAATAACGCATTGTTTTTGCTTTCAAAAGGGCGTTACTTTGTTCGTTACTTATTATTCAAACCAACCGGAAATTCAAAAGGATATTTTAGTTTCGCTGTTGGAAAATTTGCCACAACATGATCCGTTTCAATCTGACATTGTGTTGGTGCAAAGTCCGGGGATGGCACAATGGTTGCAAATGGAAATTGCTAAAAAACGCGGCGTTGCAGCGAATTTCCAATTCCCCATGCCTTCCAGTTTTATTTGGAAACTTTATGCCGATAATTTGCCGAATGTTTCCACGCAAAACCCTTTTGAAAAAGATTCAACGTTATGGCGATTAATGCGATTAATCCCTACTTTCTTACAGCAAAAAGAATTTGAACCATTAAAAAAATATTTAGCCTCTTCACCTGCATCAGAACAGCAAAAACTTTATCAATTAAGCCTAAAAGTTGCCGATTTATTTGACCAATATCTCGTCTATCGCCCCGAATGGATTGCCGCATGGGAAGAAAATAACGATGAAAAAATCTTGGCTCAAATTAATCAGCAAAAGCAGGGTCTTTCGGCGTTAAATCCTACCTTTCTTTCTCAAATTAAAGGCAATATTCACTGGCAGGGAATTTTATGGCGAGCTTTGGTGGATGATGTCCAACGTGATTTCGATGGAAAAGCAAAACATCGTGCTGCACTCAATCAACAATTTTTAGCATTATGTCGTGATCCCAATGCGACACTCAACTTGCCGGAACGTATTTTTATTTTTGGTATTCCAGCATTGCCAACGGTTTATCTCAATATTTTCCAAGGTATTTCAGCTAAAACAGACGTGCATTTATTCTTCAATAATCCATGCCAAGAATATTGGGGCGATTTGCGAGATCTGAGTAAATCCTATTTATTAGAAAGACAGCGTTTCTTGAAAGAAAGCGACGATGTGAAGCCTTTAATTTCAGCCGAGCAAGTGTCATGGGAACCTGCCGATCTTGATTACACCAATCAACAAGAAGAATTGTTCAGCGGGAATCCGCTTTTAGCCTCTTGGGGAAAAATGGGACGGGATTTTCTCTATCAATTAGTGCGAGATGAAGAAAATATTCAAGCCATTTCGCGTGATTACTATGCAGAACTTCCCGAAAAAACCTTGTTAGGCCAGATCCAAACTCAAATTTTGACGTTAAGCCATGGTGCATTAAATGTCGCGAAAAATGACCGCTCTTTGGTCGTGAAATCTTGCCATAGCGCGATGCGAGAAGTTGAAGTGCTGCATGATTATTTATTGGATTTATTCAATCAAAATCAGCATAAGCCAAAAGAAGAACAGATTACACCAAAAGATGTAGTGGTCATGGTGGCCGATGTTAACCAATATACGCCTTATATTCAGGCTGTCTTTGGGGCGAATAGTGCAGATGCACCCGTTATTCCGTTCTCAATTTCTGACAGTAAATTATCTGAAAGTGATGTGATCGTGTCGAGCTATCTTTCTCTGTTAAATTTAAGAGAAAGTCAGTTTGGCGCAGAAGAGGTACTGGCTTTATTAGATATTCCCGCTATCCGTGAGCGTTTTAACATTGCCCTTGCAGATCTCGAGCAAATTCGTGAATGGGTGAAAGAGTCGGGGATTCGCTTTGGTTTAGAAAAATTGCAGAATACATTGAATTTTAACGCATGGCAGGCAGGGCTTGAACGTATGACTTTAGGTTATGCGATGCGTGAAGAACAAGGCGTTTGGCAAGACAGCCTTGGACTTGATAGTAGCTATGGATTGAAAGGGCAGTTAGTTGGTGCGGTGAATCAATTTTTTACGGCTTTAAATAAATGGCATCAAGATTTGCAAAAGGCACACAATATTGAAAAATGGCGTGAAAAATTGACCGCACTTTTGAAGAATTTCTTTATGCAAAATGAAGAAACTGCGGATACCTTATTTTATATTCAAGATTGTATCAATGCCTTTGCCGATGATTTGCAGACCGTCAATTTTGAAGAAACTTTGCAAGCGGATGTCATTGCGGAAGTGATGTCTGCACGTTTAGAAGAAACACCAAACAGCCTTCGTTTCTTAGCGGGGAAAGTGAATTTCTGCACACTTTTACCAATGCGTTCCATTCCTTTTAAAGTGGTGTGTTTGCTCGGAATGAATGAAGCGGATTACCCACGCAGTCATACGCCAAATAGTTTTGACTTAATGCAATATCATCATCAAAAAGGCGATCGTGTTCGTCGAGATGATGATCGTTACTTATTCCTTGAAGCCTTGCTGGCCGCAAGATCTCATTTTTATGTGAGTTATGTGGGTTGTTCAATTATTGATAATCAACCCAAAGAGCCTTCAGTATTGGTGAGCCAGTTGATTGATTATATTAATCATTATTCAGACGATGGCTTGAGGATTGAACAACATCCAATGACGGCGTTTAGTCCAAGCAATTTCCAAAATGAAGGGAAAATTAACCGCTCTTTTGCGAAAAAATGGCTGCCAATTGCTCAATTCCAAGAAAGAAAATGTCATGAATTTGTTGTGCTGATGGGGGAAAATCAAGAGCCAATAGCGGAAATTGAACTCGATCGTTTTGTGAGTTTTGTTGAAAATCCAGTGAGATTCTTTTTTGAAAAGCAGCTTGGTGTGTATTTCCGAGATGAAGACGAGCGCATTGAAGAAAGTGAAAACTTCACGTTAAATGGTTTGGATCGTTATCGCATTAATAATGAGTTATTGCATTTAGAGGAAGCGAAATTTAACGATTATTTTGCGAAACAGCGAGTAAAAGGCATCATGCCACGCGGCGAGTTTGCGGAGGTTTGTGAGCAAGACATTCGTGCTGATGTATTGGCTTTTAAAGAGAAAATTAAGGATTATTCTTTACCACATAGTGAGAGTGTCGATTTTGTGGTGGAAACGGCACAAGGCAATATTCGTTTGTTTGGCTATATGGAGCCGTTATTTGGTGATGAAAATCAGATAATCGAATGGAGATTTGCAAAATATAAGGATCGTTATCGTATTCGCCCATGGCTTTATTATCTGATTCAACTGGCGACAAAAGAGAACGCAATGCCACCACGAATTATCGCTAAAGATAAGGATTTAACATTAAAAACAATAGAAAAATCAACCGCACTTGAGAAACTGAAAATGTACGTTGAGGCCTATCTACAAAGCCAGCAACAAATTCAGCTCATTCCAACGGAAAATATAGCGAAGTTTATTGAGAAAGATGAAAATGCAGTCAATTTTGACAATGTTTTAACGAATATCGAATCCCTTGCGAAAACTGATCCTTATGGTTATAGAAAAGCCGATCCTTATTGGGTGAGGATATTGGGGCAAACAGAACAATTTAAATCGCAGGATGGTCTTTTGCAGTTAGTGAAACAAACTACATCGTGGTTTGGAGAAATGTTGACTTAACGCGGATCTTCAGATCGAAAAGATCCTGGATTTTTGATAAGATACTGGCTTAAGAATCATTTTGAAAAGGAGCTAAAATGCGTTGTCCGTTTTGTTCAACTGAAGAAACTAAGGTGATTGACAGCCGTTTGGTTTCTGATGGGTATCAAGTGCGTCGTCGTCGGGAATGCGGGAATTGTCATGAACGCTTTACTACCTTTGAAACCGCCGAATTAGTCGTGCCAAAAATTATTAAAAATGATGGGTCACGCGAGCCGTTTAACGAAGATAAATTGCGTAGCGGTATTCAACATGCGTTAGAAAAACGCCCTGTAAGTTCAGATGATGTGGAAAAAGCAATCAGCCATATTATTATCCAATTACGTGCCACGGGTGAACGTGAAGTGCCAAGTCATCTCGTGGGTAAATTAGCCATGAATGAGCTGAAAGAATTAGATAAAGTGGCGTATATCCGTTTTGCATCCGTTTACCTGAGCTTTGATAATATCAATGAATTTACTAAAGAAATTGAAAGCTTAAAGGATTAATATGAGTGACACCTTTTCCCCTGATGACGTGAAATTTATGCAATTGGCTCTTGAGCTTGCGGCAAAAGGGCAGTACACCACTACGCCGAATCCATCGGTGGGATGTGTGTTAGTTAAGAACGGTGAAATTGTCGGGAAAGGGTTTCATTTTAAAGCTGGTCAGCCTCATGCAGAACGAATGGCGTTGGCCGATGCCGGTGAGAAAGCGAAAGGCGCAACGGCTTATGTAACGCTTGAGCCTTGTTCTCATTATGGCCGCACACCACCTTGTGCATTAGGTTTAATTGAAGCGAGGGTTAGTCGAGTTGTTGCCGCTATGGCAGATCCTAATCCTCAAGTGGCAGGCAAGGGCTTACAAATGTTAGCCGATGCAGGCATACCAAGTGCGGTCAATTTATTGAACGAACAAGCAGAAGCCTTAAATAAAGGTTTTCTAAAACGTATGCGAACCGGCAAGCCTTATGTGCAGCTGAAATTAGCCATGAGTTTAGATGGTCGAACAGCTATGGCGAGCGGTGAAAGCAAGTGGATCACGGGTGAAGCAGCCCGTGCGGATGTACAAAAAATGCGAGCCAAAGCGACCGCACTTTTATCTACAAGTGCTACCGTGTTAGCCGATGATCCAAGCTTGAACGTGCGTTGGAATCAATTCCCCGACGATCTAAAAGCGGAATATGCTGAAGATACTGTGCGTCAGCCTATTCGCATAATCTTAGATTCTAAAAATCGAGTTCAACCAAGTCATCAATTATTCCGCACCCATTCGCCAGTTTGGCTTGTGGGTTCAATTCCACGAGATATGTCTCTATTCCCTGATTTCTGTGAGCAAATGTTACTGCCAGAAAACTATGATTTCGATCTATTGATGACAGAATTAGGTAAACGACAAGTGAATTCCGTTTGGGTTGAAGCCGGCGCCAATTTAGCGGGTAGCTTGATTGAACAACATGCTGTAGATGAATTAATCATTTATGTTGCCCCGAAACTCTTGGGAGATAACGCTCGAGGATTATGCCAACTCCCGCATTTGGAAAAACTTGCTGATGCCCCATTGTGGCAATTGCAAGAATGTGAAAGAATTGGGGATGATTTAAAGCTCAGTTATTTACCTAACTTATTAATAAAAGAATAAAAAATGTTTAAAAAACTTTTCCATTCCGCCCTTTGGGGGCTTGCTGCGGCAGGTGTTATTTTATTTGCCGTTCCTAAGCTCAATAACAGCAGCCTTTTCTCTGCTGATGATATCGTTTCGTTCAATAGTGCCGTGAGAATTGCTTCGCCTGCTGTGGTGAACGTGTACAAC
>CAKVVS010000042.1:0-8468 GCA_934834395.1 Parahaemophilus parainfluenzae
CCTAAAGCAAGCCAATAATCGCCACGGCCTAACGCTTCCTTCTTATAAAACCATTTAGACAAATGATAGATGATATAAAAAACACTGAAAAAACTAACCGCACTTTCTAAACTTTGAGAAAGCGTCAGAATTGAAAATTCTTGATGTGCGCCGAATAGCCCCAGGAAAAATAAAAATAGGCAAGGTGTTGGTGAAATCAGTTGATAATGCCAGTCTAGCCAACTGATAACAAAAAGTAGACTAAGCGTAATCGCGAGCCATAAAGTAAACAATTCATCCTGAAGAAAATAATCGAGTACAGCAAAACAGAGTCCGAATCCTAAAAAATAACGAAAAATATGACCACACTTTTGAGATTGAATCAATGCTTTTTCGCTATGGAAAATAGGCCTGTTTTCGGGATAAAGTTCGACATAGTTCTGATAAATTTCTTGTTGAAGGTTAGGAATAAAACGATCAATATAAAACCAAGCAAAGATGCCCGCTAAACCACCCAATAAGAAAAAGGCGAATGTCATCATTGGATTACCGAACCCATATTAAAAATTGGCAGATACATCCCCATCATTATGATACCAATTAAACTACCAATAATGAGCATCATTAATGGCTCTAAAAGTTGGGAAAGTAAATCAATTTGATGATTAAGCTTTTCTTGATAGTTGTCAGCAATATGGCGCAACATCAACGCAAGTTTTCCACTTTTTTCGCCAATTTGTAGCATTTGCTGCGCTTCCATTGGGAAAAGATGGCTACTGACGCTTTCTGAAAATGGATAACCTTGAGAAACCCACTGTAAAATTGACCGCACTTCTTGTTGTAGCAGGATATCGCCTTTTAAGGTACGTTGTGTTTGCCAAGTTTGCTGTTTGGGAAGAAAACTATTTAACGCAGGCGTTAATGCCACTCCAGATTGAAGCATTAATTGCAGGTTATGGCTAAAACTGATTAAGCGAGAAAGGCAAATGATATTGCCCCAAATCGGCATGCGACTAATCAGTGCATTCTTTTTTTGATTTAGCCAAAGAGAATGTTTTAATGCCATCTTCAGCATAAAAAGAACGAAAATACAGACAATCATCAATGAAATAAAATGATGTTGTAGGAATTGAGACATGGCTAATAATACGGCGGTTAATGTAGGTAACTCAGCTGAGTTTTCGCCATACATTTCAGCAAATTGTGGTACAACGAAGAGTAATAAAATCAACGTAAGTGAAAGCGAAATACCTAATACCATGGCAGGATAAAGCATAATTTTTTGCAATTTGCGTTGAAGCGTTAATGATTGCGTTCGACGTTCTGCAATTTTAGTGCATACCTCTGCCAGTTTTCCTGTCATCTCTCCCACTTGAATAAGTTGAATTTCTTGAAAATTTAAATACTTTCCTTGTATTTCCAAGCTTTGTGAAAACGGAAGACCACTTTCAATTAACTCAATTAAGGCACCAAGCCACTGATGCAAACCCAATTGTGTGCAGTTGTCTTGCAAAATATGTAATGCATTTTTTAATGGAATGGCAGAACTGAGCAATGTAGCCAGTTGATTCAATAAAGCACTGATTTCTGCATTTTTCGGTTTCTGATTAAGTTGCCAATCTTGTTGCAAGCGAATGTGACTAAAACCTTTTGCAATTAACAGAAATTGTGCGGCTTGTTTAGATTGAGCAACAAGACTGCCTTTTTGCCATTGTTGTCGCTGATCATAGGCTTGAAAATAAAAGAGTTTTTGCTTTGCCATGGTGATACCTATTTTTTACCTAATACACGCTGAATTTCAGCGAGATCGGTGACGTGATCTTTTACTTTTTCTAACGCACTTTGATAAAGTGACTCAAAATCAGTTTGGTAACGGTTATTTTCGCATTGTAAAAATTGATACACACCAATACGACCTCGATATCCCTGATGGCAATCGCAAGAATCACTAAAATGTTGGCCGCACTTTAAGCAACGTTTACGCACCAATCTCTGTGCGATAACTAACAAGAGACTATTTTCAATTTCGTGAGATTGAATACCTAGTTGTTGTAAGCGTGAAATCGCTGAGATGGCATCGTTGGTATGTAAGGTAGAAAGCACTAAATGGCCGGTTTGAGCTGCTCTTAATGCCATTAATGCACTTTCTTCATCTCGAATTTCACCAAGCATAATAATGTCGGGGTCTTGTCGTAAAAATGTACGAAGTAATCGGCTAAAATCTAAACCAATTTGCGGATTCACTTGAGTTTGAATAATGCCTTCTAATTCAATTTCAACGGGATCCTCTGCCGTCATAATATGTTTATCTGGCGTATTGAGCCATTGAAGTGCGGTATAAAGTGAGATACTTTTTCCACTTCCTGTTGGTCCCGTTACAAGGATTAAACCCTGAGGTTGACCGAGTGCATGTTGAAATTGATTTTGTTGGTTTTGTGTCATACCCAATTCAGCAAAACTTAACTGAACAGGTTTATTTTGTTGCAATCGTAATACCGCTTTTTCTCCCCAATGCGTGGGCAAGGTAGAAAGGCGGAAATCTAAAATATCGGAGAATGTCGTTTTGAATTGAAAGCGGCCATCTTGTGGTAGCCGAGTTTCACTGATATCCAGTTTGGCTAAGAGTTTTAAACGAGAAATCACACGATTGGCGAGCGATCTACTGATAATCGGCTGTGGTTGAAGTACGCCATCAATACGCAAACGAACTAAAAGCCCATTTGACTGAGTTTCTAAATGAATATCGGAGGCATTTTTTTGTAGGGCGGTTTCAAAAATACCATTTAATAATTGAATAACGGGTTCATCATCATTAGATAAATTAGCGGTGCTTTCATCTTCTGAATGATGATAAAACGTCGTTTGCTCTTCTATTTGATTGGCTTTAGGTGCAAGGGATTGTAAAAGTTGTTTGAGTTGGGCTGTTTCAAATAAAATCGGTTCAACTAATTTTCCACTTAAAAAGGCAAAGGTTTCACAAGCTGCAAGATTATTCAGCGAATCTACTGCAAGCCATAAATGGTGTTCGTCTTCTTTAAGAGGGAGCGCAAAGTAACGCAACAGCAAAGCTTGTTGCTGTTGGTTTTGTTGCCAATATTGTGGCGAGATCTGATAAATCTCGCCATTTTTTGCGATTGCTTGATAGGCCATGTTTCGCTATTTGGTAGGAGAGCAGAAACCAGCTGGGAATAAATCCGCATTGCTTGGGCAAGCAGTTGTCCAGGTGACACCTGATGAGGTTGAGCCTGTCGCCGTTAAAGAATAACTGATCCCATCCAATGCGCCATTTCCTGTTACCGTAATCACACCCGATTTCGTGGTAATGGATTTAACATAGCCTTTTGCAGTAGTGATGTCTGCTGCAATGCCATTTGAACCACCAGAACAGTTTGTTGGGGCATTGGTGCTATAGACACATAATTCCACATCAGATTTATAAGGTGCAGAAGCTTGCAACAATTCGGAGATGGCTGCTTTTTTGGTATAATTTTGATAAGACGGAATGGCGATCGTCGCGAGAATAGCAATAATCGCAATCACGATCATCAATTCAATTAACGTAAAACCTTTATGTAAAGGTTTAGAAAAAGTCAGTTTCATTAAATTAAATTTCCTTTTGGTTGAATAAAAAAATGCCAGGATTGGCTGCAACATTGTGTAAAAGGGAAAAATGAAAGTAAAACTGACCGCACTTCTTTTGCGATCGAGATCGCAAAAATGAAATTTAATCGCAGAAAAACAGATGAATAAGATAAAAAATGGCTGGTTAAGCCAGGCAAGAAAAGTGATTTCACCCCATTTTGATGAACGTCCTGATGTAGAGGATATTTCATTACTCGTCATTCATTACATCAGTTTGCCGCCAGAACAATTTGGTGGGGGATATGTAGATGATTTTTTCCAAGGCAAACTCGATCCCACTATCCATCCTTATTTTGAGGAAATTTATCAATTTCGTGTGTCAGCCCATTGTTTAATTGAACGTGATGGTAAGGTGACACAGTATGTTAGTTTCAATGATAGAGCATGGCATGCGGGGCTTTCTTGCTTTGAAGGACGCGATAAATGTAATGATTTTGCGATTGGGATTGAGCTAGAGGGCAGTAATGAACAACCTTTTACGGAGAAACAATACCAAGTGCTTGCTGCATTAACGCGAGATATTATGCAGACATACCCGAAAATAACGCTCGATCGAATCGTTGGGCATTGCGATATTTCACCTGGTCGTAAGATCGATCCAGGTCAATATTTTGAATGGGAACGCTATTTAGCGTTAGTCAAAAAAGGTTTGGATGAAAAATAACCACTAAAATTTTTACTTGAATGTGAATAAGATGATTTCTGTGAATAAGCGTTATCTTTATGAAATTAAAGATAAAATTTTTCCTCAAAGCTCTATGGTAAAATGCTAAGAAGAGTTATGCAACAGTCACCATTTGCTCAATCACAATTTTATCCACAGAAATATTGAATAACTCACAGCTGTTATTTCTTCACCAAGCCAGGAATGTTTAAACTAAAAAATGGCTGAATTTTTGACCGCACTTTGATGAGAAAAAGTGCGGTCATTTTTTTTGGAAAATTTTTGATTAAAGGTTATGCAAAAATGAAAAAAATGAAGTGTGAAAAGCGGTTTTTAATTTTTATACACAGTTAAATTTAGATTATCCAAGTGTTACCCACAGAGTTATCCACAATAGGGTAAATATGCCCATTCGGTTGATAAAAAAGCGAATTTATGAAACAATCTGCAAATTATTTTTGTACAAAATTTAAGGTGAACGATAGTGATCGATTTTGATGGCTACCGTCCAAATGTAGGCATTGTCATTTGTAATCGCAAAGGGCAGGTGCTTTGGGCTAAACGATACGGGCAGAATTCGTGGCAATTCCCGCAAGGGGGAATTAACGATAATGAAAGTGCCGAACAAGCCATGTATCGTGAATTATATGAAGAGGTTGGCTTGCAACCCAAAGATGTGAAGGTGCTTTACGCGTCTAAACATTGGTTGCGTTATAAGCTGCCGAAAAGATTGTTGCGTTATGACAGCAAACCCGTGTGTATTGGGCAAAAACAACGTTGGTTTTTGTTGCAATTAGTGGGTGATGAAAAAAATATTAATATGAACACAACAAAGTCACCGGAATTTGATGGTTGGCGTTGGGTAAGTTTTTGGTATCCCGTACGTCAGGTTGTGTCCTTTAAGAAAGATGTTTATCGCAAAGCGATGAAAGAGTTTGCCCAAGTGATGTTTGGCAACGAAAAAACATTGCTTGAAAATACGCAGGAGCATGAGATAAATAAACCTTATCATGCACCGCGTAAAAATGGTTCTTCTAAATATCAAAAACGTTCATTTTATAAATCAAGGGGGCAATAATGCTCACTTTTATTCTACTTTGTTTACTTGTCGGGTCTGTTGTTGGTTTTCTTGCCGGATTATTTGGCATTGGTGGTGGGCTAATTATCGTCCCAACCTTGGTTTATTTATTGCCGATGGTAGGCGTACCTGAACCTTTGCTGATGTCCACCGCATTAGGGACTTCATTTGCAACCATTGTGATTACTGGATTTTCTTCTGCACAGCGTCATCATAAACTAGGTAATATAGTCTGGAGTGCCGTGAAAGTATTGGCACCGATGGTGATGATCTCGGTCTTTATCTCTGGTTTGTTTATTGGCAAACTTGATCGTGATGTATCAGCCAAAATCTTTGCCTGTTTAGTCGTATATTTAGCGGCAAAAATGGTGATTTCTATTAAGAAAAACACAGGGAAAACCAAACCTTTAACAACACAAGCATCTGTCATTGGTGGTATTTTAATTGGTATGGCATCAAGCGCAGCAGGCGTTGGCGGTGGTGGTTTTATCGTGCCATTTTTAAATTCCCGTGGCATTGATATGAAAAAAGCCATCGGTTCTTCTGCATTCTGTGGGGCACTTCTTGGTTTATCAGGCATGTTGAGTTTTATGGTGAGTGGTTGGGGAAATCCTGCCATGCCAGATTATTCCCTAGGTTATGTTTATTTGCCTGCCGTGCTTGGTATTACGGGCACTTCATTCTTCACTTCTAAACTAGGGGCAACAGCAACCTCCAAACTCCCTGTACCAACCTTGAAAAAAGGCTTTGCCTTGCTATTAGTTGCGATCGCAGTTGATATGTTTATTAAATAAGGAATGTTATGAATTCAGAATTTTTGATGCTTCCGCATTTTGATCCGACTATTTTCACTTTCGGTGATAGCAATATTGGGCTGCGTTGGTATGGTTTAATGTATTTATTAGGCTTTATCTTTGCTCGTTGGCTAGCGGTTCGTCGTGCCAATCAACCAAATAGTGGTTGGACTGTGGATCAAGTGGATACGTTACTTTTTAATGGCTTTATGGGCGTGTTCTTAGGTGGTCGCATTGGGGATGTTTTCTTCTATAATTTCGATCATTTTGTGCAAGACCCGCTGTATTTATTTCGTGTTTGGGAAGGGGGAATGTCATTCCATGGTGGATTAATTGGGGTGATTATCTCAATGATTTGGACCTCTTATTCTCAAAAAAGAAGCTTCTGGCAGACGGCAGATTTTGTAGCGCCCTTGATTCCATTCGGCTTAGGGATGGGACGAATTGGTAATTTCATCAATTTAGAACTTTGGGGACGAGAAACGGATGTGCCTTGGGCCATGATTTTCCCAAATGATCCATTGTTATTACCTCGCCATCCTTCACAGCTTTATGAGGCGTTCTTAGAAGGTTTCGTGCTGTTTATTATTCTGAATGTCTTTATTAAAAAGCCTCGTCCTGTGGGTTCAGTAGCTGGATTATTCCTGGTTTGTTACGGTATTTTCCGTTTTATCGTTGAATATGTCCGTGAGCCAGAAGTGGAATCTTTCTTAGGCATCATGACTCGTGGACAAGCGCTTTGTTTGCCGATGATTATTGGTGGTGGGTTTATTATGGCATGGGCATACAATCGTTCTAAAAGTGCGATTCATTAGTAAGGAGTTTTTTATGAAACAATATTTAGATCTTTGTCGACGTATTGTAAATGAGGGTGAGTGGGTTGCTAATGAGCGTACTGGTAAGCGTTGCCTTACAGTGATTAATGCGGATTTAGAATATGATGTTGCTAATAATCAATTCCCCTTAATTACCACGCGTAAAAGCTATTGGAAAGCGGCGATTGCGGAATTTTTAGGTTATATCCGTGGTTATGACAATGCGGCTGACTTCCGTAAGCTTGGTACCAAAACGTGGGATGCCAATGCCAATGAAAATACCGCTTGGCTTGCCAATCCACATCGTAAAGGCACCGATGATATGGGTCGCGTTTATGGTGTGCAAGGCAGAGCATGGCGTAAGCCGAATGGCGAAACCATCGACCAACTTCGTAAAATTGTGAACAATTTAAGTCGAGGTATTGATGATCGTGGCGAAATCCTGACTTTCTTCAATCCAGGCGAATTTGACCTAGGCTGTTTGCGTCCTTGTATGCACACTCACACATTTTCCTTAGTGGGCGATACATTGCACTTAACCAGTTATCAGCGTTCTTGTGATGTGCCACTTGGCTTAAACTTCAATCAAATTCAGGTCTTTACTTTCCTTGCTTTGATGGCGCAAATTACCGGCAATAAACCGGGTAAGGCATATCATAAAATTGTAAATGCGCATATTTATGAAGACCAACTTGAGTTAATGCGTGATGTGCAATTAAAACGTGAACCATTCCCTTCACCACAATTAGAAATTAATCCTGATATTAAAACCCTTGAAGATCTTGAAACTTGGGTGACGATGGATGATTTCAAAGTGGTGGGTTATCAATCTCACGAACCAATTAAATATCCTTTCTCCGTTTAGGCATTCAACGTGCGGTCAGATTTAGACGAGAGATTTATGCAACACGCCCTGATGCTTGCCGATCGTGCAGAAGCGCTCGGTGAGATTCCTGTCGGGGCAGTGTTGGTGGATGATGAAGGAAATATTCTCGGTGAAGGCTGGAATTTATCCATTATTGAAAATGATCCAACCGCTCACGCTGAAATTGTCGCATTGCGTAACGCAGCGCAAAATATTCAAAATTATCGCCTTCTCAATACCACACTCTATGTCACCCTTGAGCCTTGTACTATGTGTGCGGGCGCGATTTTGCATAGCCGTATTAAACGTTTAGTCTTCGGTGCGTCAGATTATAAAACGGGGGCTGTAGGTTCTCGCTTTCACTTCTTTGATGATTATAAAATGAATCATACGTTAGAAATTACCTCTGGCGTGCTCGCAGAAAAGTGCGGTCAGAAATTGAGTGATTTTTTCAAAAAAAGACGAGAGCAGAAAAAAGAAGAAAAGCGGGAAAAGAATCTCCCGCTTGATGTTGAGTCGCAATCTTAAACTTGCCAATCAATTTCAGTTAAACCATTTTGTTTTAAATATTCGTTAGTTTTAGAAAAATGATGACATCCTAGAAAACCACGATGTGCCGAAAGTGGAGAAG
>CAKVVS010000043.1:0-8355 GCA_934834395.1 Parahaemophilus parainfluenzae
GTATTCTCCTTTGTGAAGTTAAACAAATCTACTCACAAAGGAGTTTTTTTATGTCTGAAACCATTCTTAAATTAGAGTTCCCTTTCCCTGATGGGCAAGGAAATACCATCACCGAGTTAAAAATTCGCCGTCCGAAAGTGCGCGATATTCGCAAAATGACAGGTAAAACCGAAACCGAAATGGCGGTGAGTTTGCTTGCAATCGTCACAGGCTTAGTGCCTGAAGATATTGACGAGCTTGATATTGCCGACTTCCAGGCCGCATCAAAAATTGTTGAGAAAATGCAAAAGGGAAAGTAGTCGCGGAAAGCCTTAATGCAGCCCTGGCCGACTTGGCCTTTTGGTTTGGATTCCAGCCAAGCGAGCTGGAAGAGATGACGCTTGATGAAGTGGAACGTTGGATTATTCAAGCGGAGCGGCAGATAAAAGCAAGGTACACAAAAGCCGCTATTTAAGCGGCTTTTTGTTTAGTGTTTAAGTAGGGTTTGAAGCGTGGTGAATAGGCCAAAAAGCGAGATGATAATAACTCTACACGAAAACATCACCAGGACGCCGACCAATATCCACGGTAGTGCAAATAAAAAAGCAGATACGCAAACGGAAATCCATGAGAGCGAGTTACTTTCTGAATAAAAAACTAAAAAATGATAAAGGCTGCCGAGATAACTTAAAACAAGTGCAAGCAATAAAACAGCCTGTGTGTTTTCCACCCATTTTTCTCTTGTCATTTCTTCCTCCTTATTAATTAAACGGGACTATAAAACATGTCAAACAATCTAGCAATAGGATTAACCATTACAGCCGGCGTGGCAGGTGCGATTAAGGGAATCCGTTCTATTCAAAATAGCATTAAAATATTGCAAGACCAAAGCCTTAGCACGTCTAAAAAGATGGGCGCGCTGGTTAAAACAGGAGTGGCTGGGTTTACTGCGCTATCTTCAACTGTTACAGCCACTATGGGGACTATTCGCGGGTTGGCTGACCCCGCAATTAAGTTTGAAAGCGCGATGGCCGATGTTAAAAAGGTCGTCAATTTTGACACGCCGGCTCAATTTAAAGAGATGGGCGATGATATTCTTAAACTAACCCGCACAATCCCTATGGCGGGGGAAGAGATTGCCGCTATCGTTGCAGCTGGCGGTCAATCCGGCGTGGCGCGGGAAAATCTACTCGGATATGCTAAGGATGCGGCCACAATGGGGGTGGCGTTTGATATGGCGGCTGGTGATGCGGGTGAAGCGATGGCGACCATGGCTAACGTGCTCGGCAAGCCAATTACAGAGATGGCGCAATTTGGGGACGTAATTAACCACCTATCAGATAATGCCAACTCGAAAGCGAAAGATATTGTCAATGTCATCACGCGGGTGGGTTCTGATACAAGAATGCTTGGTCTTACCGAAAAGCAATCCGCCGCGCTAGGATCTACATTCCTTTCAATGGGTAAAGCACCTGAGCTTGCCGCGCAAGCAGTGAAAGGTATGTCGTCATCATTTTTACAACTTAAAGCTGGTGAGCATGCGGAAGAGTTAAAGCAGCTAGGATTTACGACAAAAAGCTTCGCCGCTGCGATGAATAAAGATGCGCAAGGTGCGATTTCTTCTTTCATTGAAAAAGTGAAACAGATGCCAAAAGATAAACAGTATCCGCTTCTCGCCAAGATATTTGGTAAACAATATGCCGACGATGTATTGTTACTCGCGCAAAACACCGGGGAATACAACCGCCAGTTAGGGTTATTACAAGAAACCGATGAGCAAGGGAATTTAAAATATATCGGATCAATGCAGCGCGAGTTTGAAAACCGTAGTAATACAGCAGAAAACAAGCTCACCAAGCTAAAAAGCAGCATTTCGGAATTGGCCACCAAAATTGGATCAGCATTTTTGCCGGTGATTTCTTCATTTGTGGAAAATATCACACCAGTCATTTATAGCATCACAAAATGGGTGGAAACCAATCCTCAAATTATGGACTGGGTCTTGACGATTGGCGGCGGTATTGCAGCAGTTGTGGGCGGTCTATTAACACTTCACTCAGCATTTTCTTTTGTGGCAGCTGGGTTATTGCCGTTTATTAAAGCGGGTAAATTCCTTGGCGGCTTCTTAGGGAAAGTTTTATTTTCAGCAATCAGCAAACTGTCACTTGGGCTTGGTTATTTAATAGGCTATGTGATAAAGGGCGCGATGATGTTTGGAAAAGCGATCTTAATTATGAGTCGTGCTTTGCTTACCAACCCAATCGGATTAATCGTTACGGGGATTGCGGTTGCGGCGTATTTAATTTATGAAAATTGGGCGAAAGTTGGGCCATGGTTCTCTGAATTATGGAGCAATGTTTCTGGGGTGTTTTCTAACGCCTGGAACGGTATCACAAATTTCTGCTCGACAGCCTGGACAAACATCAGCAATTTCTTTACATCCGGCATTGGCAACATTACCGCAACTATTCTGAATTGGTCGCCTTTGGGCTTGTTCTATCAGATTTTACAGCCAGTCTTGAATTTATTTGGTATTGAGTTACCGGGTAAATTTAGTGAATTTGGCTCAAATCTTATTCAGGGTTTAGTCAATGGTATTCGTAACGCTTGGGAAGGTGCAAAAGAATGGGTAGTTGGTTTAGGGCAATCAATTAAAGGTTGGTTCACCAGTGAAGTTGAAATTCACAGCCCTAGCCGTGTATTTAAAGGTTATGGTGTAAATATCGTCGAAGGTTTGGCAATCGGCATGAATAAATCCATCCAGATGGCAGAAGATGCCTCCGATAACCTTGCGGGGGCTGTGGGGTTAAATGGTGTGACCCATAACACAGGCGTTCTTGCTAATTATCAACCGCTCAATCGCGCAGACATTATGCCGCAAGCCGCTGGAACGGCTAATAGTGTGGTGGTTAATTTTAACCCGACAATCAATGTTAATGGCGGCTCAAATGGTGACGGAAACGGCGTTTTAAACCAGGTTCAACAAGGCTTAAAGATGAGTTTAAACGAGTTTGAAATGATGTTGAAACGTGTGTTAGACCAACAACAACGGAGAGCATATTAATGTATTTTATGTTAGGAAGTGTGGCATTTGAGCCTGTTGATTTAACTGATTTTAACGAAACCCATGCCGCAGATTTCGCAGAGCATGCGGTCTTAAAAGGAAAACCCCGCTTGCAAGCTATGGGCGAGAAGCTCACTGAGCTTAATTTCGCAATTCGCTTGCATCATACGCTCGGCGGGGTTGAACGCCGCTACCAGGAATTGTTGGGCGCGAAATCAAAACAAGATGCGCTGCCATTGATTATTGGTCGTGGGAAGTATAAGGGCAATTTTGTGATCACCGATATTTCATCGGTCACCTTGTTTACAGATAAGCTCGGGAACGCTCTATGTCGCGAGATGAATATTAACTTGCGGGAATTCGTAGGCGATATTGAAGACAACCCTTTAGGCGCTGCATTAAATATTGGAGGCAACTCCTTGCTCGGATCTATTTTGCCAGCTGGTGCGGTAAAAGCGTTATCCCAGGTTAAAGAAGCCGTGCAAAAAGGCGCGGAGTTATTTAACCAAGGACGACAAATTATTGACAGCGTTAGAGATACCGTGGCCGTTGTTCGCCAGCTATCCGATGACCCGGCTGCAGCGTTGGCGTATTTGCCTGGTATTTTAAAAAATCTTGACGGGGCGATTGGTCATTTTGGTGAGCTTACCGGGATGAGAGATTTGCTGGAAGGTGTGCATAAAGTGCTGCCAGCCGCGAGCGATTTAGCCAGGGAAAGTGCGGGTATTTATGACGATTTAATGTCTATGAAAGATAGCCTAACGCGAGGAAAACAATCCGGTGGAGCTGATTGGAATAACTGGTTTAAGCCAGCTGATAGTGCGCTGGACGATATTAATGAGCGGGTTGATAACGCAGCAGCACCTGTGGCAGAAATGACCGCCTGGGTCGTTTTACGCAAAGATGAGGACGTAATTGATGACACAACAGACCGTACTTAAACATACCGTAAAACAAGGCGAACGTTGGGACAACCTTGCCTATTACTATTATGGCAACGCATTGGACTTTGAACGCATTATTAATGCCAACCCGCATATAGGATTGTGCGAAGTGCTGCCAACAGGTGCGACGGTTTATATTCCGGTGCTAAATATTAAGCCTACAAATAATGAATCAATGCCGCCGTGGTTGAGAGGTAATAATGAATAGTAACGTGCCAACCCCTGACTTTTCCATTTTATACGAAAAGACCAATATTACCGCTGATATTGAACCGCACTTAATTGAGCTGGCGTACACTGATAATCTTGAGGGTGAGTCGGACGAGCTGACGCTAACGTTTGAGGATATTAGCGGGAAATGGGTGCGCCAGTGGTATCCAACGCAAGGGGATAAATTAAAGGCAGCTATTGGTTACAAAGGGTCGCTGCTGGCCGATATTGGAGCGTTTGAAATTGACGAGGTGGAATATAACTACCGACCTTCCTATATTCAAATCAAGGCGTTGAGTACAGGTATTGGAAAGGCAAATCGCACGTTAAAGCCTAAAGCCTATGAAAACACAACGCTCAAGCAAATAGTGGGCATGATTGCAGAAAAGTTAAAGTTAAAAGTGGTCGGGACAATTAAGCCCATTCCGGTTAAGCGCGTGACGCAATATCAAGAGCGCGATGTTGAATTTTTAGCAAGATTGGCAAGAGAATATCATCACAGCTTTAAGATAGTGGGTGATCAGCTTGTGTTCACGGATAAAGACGAGCTAGGCAAAGAAGAAGCCGTGGCGGCGCTTGAAGAGCGAGATACGATATCGATTACCTTGCGCGATAGAATCAAGGATACGGCCAAGGAAGTTGATGTGAGTGGATATGATGCTACAGGGAAAAAAGTCATCAAGAAGCGTAAAAAAGCAAAGCCGTTGCGCGAAAAGATGAAGCAAGCCAAGGCGGCAAGCGGGGACACATTGAAGATTGTTACCCGTGGGGAAACCCAGGAGCAGATTGACGCACGAGCCGATGCAGCGTTGGCAGAGCAAAATGAAGACCAAACGGCGGGAAATATCACGCTGGTCGGCAATCCTAAACTCGTGGCCGGCAGCACAATATTACTGCGCAACCTTGGCATTTTTAGTGGGAAATATTTAATAAAATCATCCCGGCATAGTATTACCAGGGGTGGCGGCTATACCACAAGTATTGATGTGCGAATGCTAGAGTTTATCCCGGATGATTTACTTAGCACGGGTGCATTAACTGAAAATCAAGCGGGGGAATAGATGAAAACGCATGACTTTGGGGCAACTTATCAAGAAGGCATTATTTCAGCAGTTGATGCCGCGAACCATAAGGTGCGGTGCAAAATTCCCGCGCTTGAAGATTTAGAAACAGCCTGGTTGTCTTATTTAACGCCTAATGCTGGCGGCAATCAGTTTTATTGTCTGCCGGATTTGGGCGAATTGGTGGCATTGTTACTTGATGCGCGCGGGGAAGGTGGCTGTGTGTTGGGGGCAATTTACAACGAGAAAGACACCACGCCAGCGAATGATAGCAACATGTGGGTGAAAAAATTCACAAATGGCACGGTGATTTCGCATAATCGAAAGACAGGCGAGATTAATATCAATACAAGCGGAAGCGTTACCGTAACAGCGGGCGGAGGTGTAATAATCAATGCTGATACGTCAATTACTGGTAAACTAGCCGTGTCTGGGAAAATTACGTCCGGCACTGAAGTATCTGCGCCAAAAGTTAAACAAGGCTCTATTGAGCTTGGCTCTCACAAACACCCAGGCGACTCTGGCGGTAAAACAGGCTTGCCGGAATAGTCCACTTCTTTAAATCGCTTTAAAAGCACTCTTCGCCATAGCCTTGTATCATCAAGGCTATGAACACACAAAGCACCCTTATCACAACACACTGGCAGCTTGCACCTAACATTGAAAATCAAGTTGTGCAAGGTATTGATGACATCCATCAATGTATTGGCCACATCCTTTCAACAATGAAAGGGACGGATGTGTTGCGACCTGAATTTGGCAGTGATCACTTTCAATATATCGACCAGCCGGAAGATATTGCAATTCCAAACATCGTGCGCGAGGTTACGTTAGCACTTCAGCGCTGGGAGAAAAGAATTAATGTTGACTCGGTCAATGTAGAAGGGGCTGCCCCGCACTTTGAATTTTTAATTTTTTGGTCGCTTACAGAAGACGTGCATCGTGAAATTTACGCTACGAGGATTACCGGATGAATAGAAATGAAGTGAAAGTCGTAGACGACAATGTTGAAGGCATTTTAAGCGAAGCGATTTCTCAGTATGAAAAACGCACCGGGAAAATCTTACAGCCGGCGCACATTGAGCGTTTACTGATTAATGTTTATGCCATGCGCGAAAGCCTGGCGAGACAAGGCATCAATGAAGCGTTTCGTCAGACATTCCCGCAATTTGCCACCGGTCTTGCGTTGGATTTATGCGGTGAAACGTTTGGCTGTTATAGATTACTCGAGCGCCCAGCGCGCACTATTTTGCGTTTTAGCATTAACGGCGAACATCCGTCTGTAGTTATTCCAAAAGGCACGCGTGTTTCGGTCACCGATGACATTGAATTTGTCACGTTAAATGATGATGTGATCACCCCGCTTATTTCTTATGTGGAAATCGAGGCTGCTTGTAACAAGCCAGGCACGGTGGGTAACGGTTGGGAGCGTGGCCGAATAAAAACGCTTAAAAGTGAAATCAACTTCGCTGGCGAAATAGCTGTCACTAATATTGATGTGCCAAGTGGTGGTTTATTGCGCGAAGAAGATGACCCATACCGAGCTCGAATTCTTGCCGCGCCGGAAGCGTTTACCAGTTGTGGTTCAATCGCCGCGTACGATTATCACACCCGCGCCGTCTCACAAGATATTGCCGATGTCAATGTATCGACTCCACGTGGTGGGCTTGTCCGAATTACGGTTTTAACCAAAACAGGATTGCCTGACAGCCGTCTTTTAAATGATGTGAAGCAATATGTCGGGCCTGAACGCCGTCGGCCATTATGCGATACGGTGGAGGTTATTGCACCAACGAAGCGAGATTATCAAATCACCGCGACATTAACATTGCTCGAAGGCTATCGTGAAGACGTGGTTAAGTCCAAGGCGCGCGATGCGTTACAGCTTTACCTATCAGACAAAACGAAAAAACTTGGGGTTGATGTTGTGCCATCGGCAATTATTAGCGCACTGCGCGTTGAAGGCGTGTATGACGTTAATTTAACTGCACCGGCAAAAATTGTAGTGGGTGAAACAGAATGGGCAAATTGCACTGCAATCAATATCAATGCAGCTCCGGAGCGCTCTAATGGCTAATTTAACGTATGCTGATGTAATTGAACGAGAGACTAAATATAAAACGTTGGCCGACCTAAGCCTTGGCATGAATCAGCTTGACAATAGCAAGGTGATGACAACGCTGGTCGATTTAATTGATGATAGTTTTATCTCTTTGCTTGCCGAAAAATGGAGCGTGACGGGTTATGACGGGGCGTTTATCGCGAATAGCGATAACTCTAAACGGAGCTTAATTCGAGTCGCGATTGAACTCCATCGATATAAAGGTACGCCGTGGTCAATTCGCGAAGTCTGCCGCCGGTTAGGATTTGGCGAGATTGAGATTGACGAGGGGTTAAAAGCGCGGACTTATAATCACAAGTTTGTTCAGACCATACCGTTAAGTGATAAATGGGCTTATTACGCTATCAGACTCAATCAGCCAATCTCAAACGAACAAGCGGCGCACTTGCGCAAAGTGTTGCGTAATTTCACCCCGGCGCGATGCACGTTAGCCGTGCTGGATTACAAGTCAGTGGCATTCTTGCACAACAATAAGGTGCGATATAACGGCACTTATAACTACGGTTCAAACTAGATTTAAAGCTAATTTAAAGGACAGTTATGGCAAATTTAAAAGAACAAGACAAATGGGAAGACGGCGTCTATCAAATTGAATAAAACGACCCTGTGCTTGGCGGTGAGAATGGCATTACAAATAGACCCATTAAACAGTTGGCCAACCGCACATCCTGGCTTAAAAAAGCCTTAGAGTTGCTTGGAAAAAAATCAGCGCCGAAAGACTTGACCGCGGATAGTGCAAGCGAAACTCAAGCAGACGGTCATACACATGCGCTTCCAAACGCTTCAACTACGGCGAAAGGTGTTGTTAAGTTAAACTCAGCAACGAATAGTATATCAGAAACCGAAGCGGCTACGCCGAAAGCGGTAAAGGCAGTGCTAGATAAAGCAAATCAATGTGTGCCTTATGCCTCTAATCTTAAAAACTACGCCACAGTTGTGCCTAGCGCTGATGGGTACGGTGGTTATGAGATGGCG
>CAKVVS010000044.1:0-8335 GCA_934834395.1 Parahaemophilus parainfluenzae
GAAACCATCTAAACGATGTTTATATGACGCACCAGTTTCGTAGTTTGTGTGACCATAAGCGAAACGCGCATCTAAATCACCTGCTGTATATAATGCACCTACAGCGTAAGCATTTTTGATACCAGGATTAAGCGGTTTACCTTTTTCATTATTTGTTTGACCAAAGTTATAGTTTGCACTTAATTGTAAGCCTTCAATACCTTTATAGTCGTAACGAACTACACCAGTACCTGAAGTAGGAATATATTCACCTTTTGGAATAAAGCCATATTCATAGTCATTTGCTTGGGTTAAATCATCTGCGATAGTTAATTGACGACCGAATGTGATATCACCAGTTGCTTTGCTACCTAAACCTACATAAGCACGTTTAGCGTAGAGTCTACCAAATTGATCACGAGAATCTGTATCATCAAAACGGACTTCTAAACGACCTAACGCATAGAAATCGTTATCTAAGTTGTGTTTTACTGTGATACCGAAACGTGAACCTGCGTTACGTAAAGCGGAATTTGCAGTTTTAGTTGAATTACCTACTGCGTCATACTTTTTAGCATCCGCTTTTTCTAAGATTAAACGAAGAGAACCGTTTAATTCAACTTTAGTACCTTCGTTGTCATAAACTACTGCTGCGTTTGCTGCTGAAGCGGCAAATGCAGAAACGATTAATGCTGCTAGTGTCTTTTTCATAATTGTTATTCCTTTTGGTTGTTACCTATGATTTTTGATTGAAGCAATTTTTCATAAAAAGTTCAATCTCCGAAATAGACGTCGCAAATATTACAAAATAAACCTATAGTGTCAATGGGAGGATCTCTTCCAATTTTCTAAAATTGGATCAAGATCACATTTTTTACACAAAAAAGGACATTTTTTAATCAAAAACATCCTTTCACATCGAACTTTTCAGAATTTTGTCTATACAATGATCGCTCTATTTTGAGCAATTTATTCTTCTTTTTTATTCATTTTCGAAGACATAATGAATATTTTTTGAGCAAACTAGGCACATTCTATCGAAAATGAAATCACTTCTTTAATACTTTCCGCGCCTAATGCAATCATAATTAAACGATCGACCCCTAAAGCCACACCAGAAGTATTTGGAATACCTGCTTGTAATGCCCCTAGAAAACGATAGTCAATTTCACGCTGTGGCAAACCTGCTTTTTCCCGTAGGCGATTGTCTTTTTCAAAGCGGTATTGTTGTTCTCGTGCATCGGTGAGCTCATGGAAACCGTTGGCTAACTCTAAGCCTTTATAATAGAACTCAAAACGTTCTGCCACACGGCTATCTTCTGGGCTAAGTTGTGCAAGTGCGGCTTGGGAAGAAGGGAAATGATAAACCGCAACAGGTGCTTCTTGTCCGATTTTAGGTTCTACCACTTCACTGAATAAAAATTGTAGTAAGGTATCACGATCTTCATCGTCATCTGCCATAAAGTTGTGCTTACGCGCTGCCTCTACTAACTCTTGACGAGTCGCTGATAATGGATCTAATCCTACATATTCTTGGAAGACAAATTGATAACTTAAGGTTTCTGCGGGTTTACAATCGAGGATCTGTTGTAATAAATCATCCACTTCATTCATCAGACGATACATATCAAAGTGCGGTCGATACCATTCAAGCATGGTAAATTCCGGATTATGGCGATTGCCCGCTTCTTCATTACGGAATACTTTACCAATTTGAAAGATCGGTCCACTGCCTGCCGCCAGTAAACGCTTCATGTGATATTCCGGACTTGTGGAAAGCCAGAGCGTTTTCGACAGTTCATCAAAAGGTGCAACAAATTCTGTATTAAAGGTGGAAAGATGAAGATCCGTCACGCCAAATTCACTTAAAACTGGAGTTTCTACTTCTAGTAATCCACGTTCAGTAAAGAACTGGCGAATATCAGCAATAATTTTGGCTCTCGCCAATAAGTTTTTAATTGATGCGGAAGGTTGCCATTCTATTTTTTTATCGCTAAGTGCGGTCATTTTTTTCTCCGTTTTCACCTTTAAAATGAATTAGGCTATTGTAAACAAGAGTAATTTTTAACTCAATAATCCGACTAAATCATTCTTAAACGAAAACGGTTATCATCTAAAAATATATAAAAAAGTAACTTTTTTGAGTTAGATCACACTTTTGATATTTTATCCGTTTATTCGGGAAAAAAGGTTACTAATTTGTGAACAAAAGTGGCAGAATGACAGCGTATCACCTATTTATTTAGGGCATCTTATTTTTTTACTTTCTATTGATTGGAGGACATCGTGCAAACGGTTAATGTCGATATTGCTATTGTTGGCGCTGGTGGTGGCGGTTTACGTGCCGCAATTGCAGCAGCAGAAGCAAACCCTAACTTAAAGATCGCATTAGTTTCTAAGGTTTATCCTATGCGTAGCCATACGGTTGCAGCAGAAGGCGGTGCGGCCGCAGTAATTAAAGAGGAAGATTCCTACGATAAACACTTCCACGATACCGTTGCCGGTGGTGACTGGTTATGTGAACAAGATGTGGTGGAATATTTCGTTGAACATTCTCCAGTGGAAATGACTCAACTTGAACGTTGGGGCTGCCCTTGGAGCCGTAAAGCCGATGGTGATGTAAACGTGCGTCGTTTCGGTGGGATGAAAATCGAACGTACTTGGTTCGCAGCAGATAAAACCGGTTTCCACTTATTACATACTCTTTTCCAAACATCCATTCAATATCCACAAATTCAACGCTTTGACGAGCACTTCGTTTTAGACATCTTAGTTGATGATGGTCACGCTCGTGGTATGGTTGCGATGAATATGATGGAAGGTACACTTGTTCAAATCAACGCAAATGCGGTTGTGATTGCAACAGGCGGTGGCTGTCGTGCATTTAAATTTAACACCAACGGCGGTATCGTAACAGGTGATGGCTTATCAATGGCATATCGTCATGGTGTTCCACTTCGTGATATGGAATTCGTCCAATACCATCCAACCGGCTTACCGAACACCGGTATCTTAATGACTGAAGGTTGTCGTGGTGAAGGCGGTATCTTAGTGAATAAAAACGGCTACCGTTATTTACAAGATTACGGTCTAGGTCCTGAAACCCCAATCGGTAAACCTGAAAACAAATATATGGAACTTGGTCCACGTGATAAAGTTTCACAAGCATTCTGGCAAGAATGGAAAAAAGGCAACACCTTAAAAACTGCAAAAGGTGTTGATGTGGTTCACCTTGACTTACGTCACTTAGGTGAAAAATATTTACATGAACGTCTTCCATTCATTTGTGAATTAGCAAGTGCTTATGAAGGTGTAAACCCAGTTAATGAACCAATTCCAGTTCGTCCGGTTGTTCACTACACCATGGGTGGTATCGAAGTCGATTTCAACAGCGAAACTCGCATTAAAGGATTATTTGCTGTGGGTGAATGTGCGTCTTCTGGTTTACACGGTGCAAACCGTTTAGGTTCTAACTCGCTTGCTGAATTAGTGGTTTTAGGCCGTGTTGCAGGTGAATATGCCGCACAACGTGCAGCAGAAGCACAACCAGCAAACCGTGCAGCAGTTGATGCACAAGCACAAGATGTGGTGGCTCGCCTTGAAGCACTTTATAACCAAGAAGGTAATGAATCTTGGTCTGAAATCCGTGACGAAATGGGTACCGTAATGGAAGAAGGTTGTGGTATCTACCGTGACCAAGAAAGCATGCAAAAAGCAGTAGATAAAATTGCTGAGCTTAAAGAACGTTATAAACGTATTCGTGTTGCAGACCGTTCAAGCGTATTCAATACCGATGTGCTTTACACCGTAGAATTAGGTTACATCCTTGATGTGGCGCAATCTATTGCCAACTCTGCAATTGAACGTAAAGAGTCTCGTGGTGCACACCAACGCTTAGACTACACTGAACGTGATGATGTGAATTATTTAAAACACACCCTTGCTTACTACAATGGCGATGATGCACCGCGTATTGAATACAGCCCGGTGAAAATCACTAAATCTCAACCAGCAAAACGTGTTTATGGTGCTGAAGCAGAAGCGGCAGAAGCGGCTGCGAAAGCTAAGGAGCAAGCAAATGGCTAATTCACCAGTAATGACTGTAGAAGTATTACGCTACAACCCAGAAAATGATCAAGAGCCACATTTAAGCTCTTATCAAGTACCTTATGATAACCAAACTTCTCTTTTAGATGCGTTAGGTTACATTAAAGATAAACTTGAACCGTCTCTTTCTTATCGCTGGTCTTGCCGTATGGCGATCTGCGGTTCTTGTGGGATGATGGTGAATAACAAACCTAAATTGGCTTGTAAAACGTTCTTACGTGATTACAGCGGCCATATGCGTATTGAACCATTAGCAAACTTCCCTATTGAACGCGACTTAGTGGTTGATTTAAGCCACTTTATTGAAAGTTTAGAGGCAATTAAACCTTATATTATTGGTAACGAAGCACCAGCATTAGATGGTAAACCACATCCATCAAAAGAATTGCAAGTAAGCCGTACTAAACAAACACCGGCACAACTTGAAAAATATCGTCAATTCTCAATGTGTATCAACTGCGGTTTATGCTATGCGGCTTGTCCACAATTTGGTTTAAACCCTGAATTCTTAGGCCCTGCAGCGATTACAATGGCACACCGTTACAACCTTGATAACCGTGACCATGGTAAAGCACAACGTATGCCATTATTAAATGGTAAAAACGGTGTTTGGAGCTGTACTTTCGTGGGTTATTGTTCTGAAGTGTGTCCAAAACACGTGGATCCAGCTTCTGCAATCAACCAAGGCAAAGTGGAAAGTGCCAAAGATTATGTTATCTCAATGCTAAAACCAAAAGGCTAAGGGGAAGAATATGTCAGTAACAATAAGTAAACGTAAAAAATATGTTCGCCCAATGACGGCTACTTGGTGGCAAAAATTGGATTTCTACAAAGCGTATATGGTACGTGAAGCAACTTCTATCTTTGCTGTGTGGTTCTGTATCGTATTGCTTTACGGTGTACTTTGCCTTGCAAGCAATCCTGTACCAGGCTTAGGTATTGTTGATTTCATTGGCTTCTTAAGAAATCCAATTGTGGTGTTCTTAAATATCATCACATTAATTGCGACCTTATATCACACTGCAACTTATTTCGTGATGACACCAAAAGTGATGAACATCATTGTTAAAAATGAACGTTTACCACATCACGTGTTAAGAAATGCACTGTGGGCAGTGACAGCTGTGATTAGTGTTATCGCATTAATTTTAGTTTATATGTAGGGAGAGAAAAAATGGTCGATCAAAATCCAAAACGCTCTGGTGAACCACCAGTATGGTTGATGTTTGGTGCTGGCGGGACTGTCAGTGCGATTTTCTTCCCTGTTGTGATCTTAATCCTTGGTTTATTGTTACCATTCGGATTAATTGATCCACATAACCTAATTACATTCGCTTATTCTTGGATCGGAAAATTAGTTATCTTAGTTTTAACCATTTTCCCAATGTGGTGTGGTTTACACCGTATCCATCACGCGATGCACGATCTTAAAATCCACGTGCCAGCAGGCGGATTTATCTTTTACGGCTTAGCCATGATTTACACAATCTGGGTGTTATTTGCTGTATTAGGTTTGTAATTTAAAACACTAAATTGATAATAAAAGTGCGGTCAAAAATGACCGCACTTTTTTATTCTCGACGAATAATCAAAATATTTTCTTAATCTAGAAAAACAAAAAACCCGACATTACGTCGGGTTTTCTTTTATCAAAAACTTTGATAATTATTCTGCAACAACGATAACATCTAATGTTGCAAATACTTCGCCGTGAAGTTGGAAACGAACGTCGTGGTCACCAAGAGTACGGATTGGACCGTTTGGTAAACGAACTTCGCTTTTCGCAATTTCAACGCCTGCTGCAGTTACTGCTTCTGCTACATCACGAGTAGTGATTGCGCCGAATAAACGACCTTCCTCACCAGCTTTAGATGCGATAGTTACAGAACCTAATGCAGTCACTTGTGCTGCACGAGCTTGAGCTGCTGCTAAACTTGCGGCTGCCGCTGCTTCTAACTCTGCGCGACGAGTTTCAAAGTGTTCAATGTTAGCTTTAGTTGCCATAACCGCTTTACCTTGTGGGATTAAGAAGTTACGAGCGAAACCAGATTTAACATTAACTTGATCACCTACGTTACCTAGGTGAACGATTTTATCTAAAAGAATTACTTGCATTTCCTAACTCCTTCTTAATTGTGATGAGAATCAGAGTAAGGTAATAACGCTAAATAACGAGCGCGTTTGATTGCGCGTGCTAATTGGCGTTGGTACTTCGCACGAGTACCGGTAATGCGGCTTGGTACAATTTTGCCGCTTTCAGAAATGTAGTTCTTTAATGTAGCGATATCTTTGTAATCGATTTCAACAACATTTTCCGCTGTGAAACGGCAGAACTTACGACGACGGAAATAACGTGCCATTTGGCTGTCTCCTAATCTATAAATTCGATTTGCTCGGCATGCAATACTAACTGCGTTAAACCATTTGAGGTTTTATGTGAAGTTATAAACCCCACCACAAGAAGTTTACTGCCGACCGTAATGCTTTGAGTTTTTTCTATTAACTGATTGCCACTGACTTGAACTGGCATCTTTAACCACGCTTGGCGTGATAAACCACTTTCGACTTGTTCGGAACGATGTTCCAGCCAAAATTGGCAATGCGCAATCCCGTTAGGGCTTTTGCTTCGTTTAGGTAATTGACACACTGTGCCGATTAACGAGAAGCGATTATCAAGTTTTGAATTACTCTTCAGCATCCTCAAAATCGTTGTTTTCAACTTCAGCTAAAGGTTTACGTTCTTCTTTAGCCGCTTTCATTGGGGACGCTTCGGTTACGGCGTGCTTAGTATGGATAACAAGACTGCGTAATACAGCATCGTTATAACGGAAAGTCGTTTCTAGCTCGTCGATGACTTGTTGAGGCGCTTCTACATTCATAAGCACATAGTGTGCTTTGTGTAATTTGTTAATTGGGTACGCTAATTGACGACGACCCCAATCTTCTAGGCGATGAACTTGACCACCAGCTTCTTTAACAGAACCTGTGTAACGTTCGATCATACCTGGTACTTGCTCGCTTTGGTCCGGATGAACCATAAACACGATTTCGTAGTGACGCATTACTGCTCCTTACGGGTTAATCAGCCTTTGACGTAGATTAGCCACCAATCTGCAAAGGCAAGGAACGAAAAAATGAACGTGGCTAAGGGCGCTGATTATACAGATTTTTTTCCAGACTTCAAATAATTTGTACGCTTTTCAAACAAAAAAAGCCGATATCAACATATCGGCTTTTCTTTTCATTTCTAAATTAACGGCTACGGAAAATGATACGACCTTTGCTTAAGTCATAAGGTGTCATTTCTACTGTTACTTTATCGCCCGTTAAGATACGAATATAGTTTTTACGCATTTTGCCAGAAATATGTGCAGTCACTACGTGACCATTTTCTAACTCAACGCGGAACATGGTATTTGGTAAGGTTTCCAAAATTGTGCCTTGCATTTCAATGCAATCTTCTTTTGCCATTTTATCCTCTAAAATAATGATTTTTTTGACCGCACTTTTTTGCGGTTATAAATGAAAAACGGGCGAATTATAGCCGTTTTTAATGTTAGACGAAAGATTAAAATGGTATTTTGTTGAAATGCACATTATTTTTTTAATAATTCGATTATAATGTTCCACTAAAATCGATTAGGTAAAGAATTTAATTTAGCATACGAGACCAATAAGATGTAGCCTTATGCGTTATCACCTTTCCCAAGGTGGCACCCTATCTAAAAAGCTAAAGCAAACTTTACTATGATGTTCCTCAATCTGTATGTAAAACAATGACTTCAACCCAAGGGTTATTTATGGCTATACCTAAAATATTTGTAATTAGTTTAAAAAATTCAACAAGAAGAGAAAATATTGCTAAACGCCTTTCTGGTTTAAGGTTAGACTTTACTTTTTTTATTCAACAGATGGAAAGAAATTGCCTGCTTCCGTATTAGGATACCTCGATTATAATTTCTCCCCTAAATACTATTTATCATCTAAGTCATTAAAGTTTATGGACATATGATGGGAAACAATATGAATAAGCTAAAAGCCCTAAGGTTAAAAATCGGGAAATTGATACTTGATAAATCGTCAAGATCCCCCTTCCAAAAAAGTTTAGAACATCCTAAGAGTTTCGTATTTTTGCGACAAGATGGGAAAATTGGCGACTATATCGTTAGTTCTTTTGTTTTTCGGGAGATAAAGAAATTTAACCCCTTGATAAAGATTGGTGTCATCTGCACGAAACAGAACGCTTATC
>CAKVVS010000045.1:0-8325 GCA_934834395.1 Parahaemophilus parainfluenzae
GTTTATTAGATTGCCCGCATTACACCAGACCGGAAGTGTTAGAAGGATTAACGGTACCGCCCGTGCTGATGTCGGGACACCACGAAGAAATTCGGAAATGGCGATTAAAACAATCGCTACAAAGAACGTGGCTCCGACGCCCTGAGCTCTTAGAAGGCCTAGCTCTGACTGACGAACAACGTAAGCTGTTAAAAGAGGCGCAAGCCGAACATAACAGTTAGTTTCAGTTACATCTAGGATCAATAAAGGATCAAACAATGTCTAACATTATCAAACAACTTGAACAAGAACAATTAAAACAAAACGTACCTAGCTTCCGCCCAGGTGATACTTTAGAAGTTAAAGTATGGGTAGTTGAAGGTAGCAAACGTCGTTTGCAAGCATTCGAAGGCGTGGTTATTGCAATTCGTAACCGTGGCTTGCACTCAGCATTCACTTTACGTAAAATTTCTAACGGCGTAGGTGTTGAGCGTGTATTCCAAACTCACTCTCCAGCTGTAGATTCTATCGCTGTTAAACGTAAAGGTGCAGTACGTAAAGCTAAACTTTACTACTTACGTGAACGTTCAGGTAAATCAGCTCGTATTAAAGAGCGTTTGGGCGAATAATTCGCAAAATAAAAAAGGCTTGGTTTTCCAAGCCTTTTTTGTTTTTAGTGCGGTCAGAATTAAGACCGCTTCATAATTTCAAAAAACTCATCGTTGGTTTTCGCCACCATAAGTTTGTCGATGAGGAATTCCATCGCTTCCACTTCACCCATTGGGTTAAGGATTTTGCGAAGAATCCACATTTTTTGTAATTCATCTGGTGTGGTAAGTAAGTCTTCTTTACGCGTACCAGAACGGTTGAAGTCGATTGCAGGGAACACACGTTTTTCTGCGATTTTGCGAGAAAGATGTAATTCCATATTACCGGTACCTTTAAATTCTTCAAAGATAACCTCATCCATTTTTGAACCGGTATCTACAAGTGCGGTTGCAATAATGGTTAAACTACCGCCTTCTTCTACGTTACGTGCAGCACCAAAGAAACGTTTTGGACGATGCAACGCATTTGCATCCACACCACCAGAAAGAATTTTACCAGACGCAGGTGTAACGGTATTGTAAGCACGTGCCAAACGCGTGATAGAGTCGAGTAAAATCACCACGTCTTTTTTGTGCTCAACAGAACGTTTTGCTTTCTCGATAACCATTTCAGCCACTTGAACGTGACGAGCAGCTGGCTCATCAAAGGTAGAGGCAATCACTTCACCTTTTACCGAACGTTGCATTTCGGTTACCTCTTCTGGACGCTCGTCGATTAAAAGTACGATAAGTTCACATTCTGGGTAGTTGTGTGTGATGCTTTGTGCAATGTTTTGTAGCAACATGGTTTTACCGGCTTTTGGTGGAGCCACAATAAGACCACGTTGACCTTTACCAATCGGAGAGGCTAAATCCAAAATACGCGCGGTTAAATCTTCGGTTGAACCATTACCACGTTCCATTCTTAAACGAGAATTTGCGTGTAATGGGGTTAAGTTTTCGAAAAGAATTTTGCTACGAGAGACTTCAGGTTTGTCATCGTTGACTTGGTCGACTTTTAAAAGTGCAAAATAGCGTTCGCCCTCTTTTGGTGGACGGATTTTGCCTTCAATTTTATCACCAGTTTGAAGATTGAAGCGACGAATTTGACTTGGAGAAACGTAGATGTCATCAGGACCAGCAAGGTAGGAACTGTCTGCGGAGCGTAAGAAACCGAAACCATCGGGTAAAATCTCTAACACGCCGCCGCCAAAAATATCTTCACCGCTCTTTGCGTGTTGTTTCAAAATAGCAAAAACAATATCTTGTTTACGTAAACGGGCAAGATTTTCCAAACCCATTTGTTCTTCGCCAAGTTTCACAAGATCAGAAACAGGCGTATTTTTAAGTTCTGTAAGATGCATAATTAATAATGTTGGAACGAATAAGAGTTGATAATACTGAAATGTTTGAATGGTGGGCAATGCCCTTAAGAATGGTGCGTAAATTACCACTAAAATTTAATACTGTCTAGTTTTTGTTAGAAAAAACAGGGTAAAATAGCAAACCATAAAGAGATTATTATTGCATATTGATTAATTATGCGTAATAATTGAATAATTAATCAATTTTAATATTAAAAGAAGGATAACCTATGGCTCTCTGGGGTGGTCGTTTTACACAAGCGGCAGATAAACGTTTTAAAGATTTTAATGATAGCCTGCGTTTTGATTATCGATTGGCAGAGCAAGATATTGAAGGCTCCATTGGCTGGTCTAAAGCTTTAGTCAATGTCGGTGTATTAAGTGCTGAAGAGCAACAACAGCTAGACGTTGCCTTAAATGAATTATTAATCGAAGTGCGGTCAAATCCACAAGCGATTTTACAAGATGATGCAGAAGATATTCACAGCTGGGTGGAAAGTAAGCTTATCGATAAAGTAGGTAATTTAGGTAAAAAATTACATACGGGTCGTAGCCGTAATGACCAAGTTGCACTCGATATCAAAATGTGGTGCAAACAGCGTGTAGTCGAGTTGCAAGAGTCAGTTCGTAATCTTCAGCGTCACTTGGTACAAACTGCTGAAAATACGCAAGATGCGGTGATGCCGGGTTATACCCATTTACAACGTGCACAACCAATCACTTTTGCCCATTGGTGTATGGCTTATGTGGAAATGTTCGAGCGTGATTATTCACGTCTCGCCGATGCTTATAAACGCATGAATAGCTGCCCATTAGGCAGTGGTGCACTTGCGGGGACAGCCTATGCAGTTGATCGTGAACAATTAGCCGCTGATCTGGGTTTTGCTTTTGCGACGCGTAATAGTTTGGATAGCGTATCAGATCGCGATCATATTGTGGAATTACTTTCAACGGCATCTTTAAGCATGGCTCACCTTTCTCGTTTCGCAGAAGATATGATTATTTTCAACAGTGGTGAAGCGAATTTTGTGGAATTATCGGATCGTGTGACTTCTGGTTCCTCTTTAATGCCACAAAAGAAAAATCCAGATGCTTGTGAATTGATTCGTGGTAAAGCGGGCCGTGTCATGGGTGCATTAACCGGTATGTTGATGACCTTAAAAGGTTTACCATTAGCGTATAACAAAGATATGCAAGAAGACAAAGAAGGGATCTTTGATGCATTAGATACCTGGCAAGATTGCGTAGATATGGCAACTTTTGTACTAGATGAATTAAAAGTGAATACCGATCGTACACGCGAAGCAGCCTTAAAAGGTTATTCAAATGCAACAGAGCTAGCGGATTACCTTGTGGCAAAAGGTGTGCCATTCCGTGATTCTCACCATATTGTCGGTGAAACCGTGGTTTATGCCATTGAAAAAGGAAAAGCCTTGGAGGACTTAACCATTCCTGAGTTCCGTCAATTCAGTGATGTGGTAGGGGATGATGTATATGGCATTCTTTCACTACAATCTTGTTTAGATAAACGTTGTGCAAAAGGTGGGGTTTCACCACTTCGTGTTGCAGAAGCGATCGCAGAAGCAAAAGCGAGATTAGCTTAATTAGCGCAAATAAAAAGAGCGGCCAAAAAATGTTGTGTTTTTGACCGCTCTTTAGTTTTATTGTGGAAGTGGATCCATTAATTCAAGGATTTTATCGGTAGGCTCTTTTATATCGAAACTCGATCCCATTAATAATGAAAAAGTCTCGTCATTTCGTTTGCAAGCAGCATGAGAAATTAGCTTACCTTTCTCATCACACAAATCGATAGTAACTTGACTGATGCTCGTCTTATCTACTGCTCTTTCTTTTATTATCGTCCACAACTGATTATTTTCTGTTGGTGGAAGGAAAAGCGTCGCTTCTGTGGCATAAGCTTGTAAGTAAGCATTATCTATCGTTTGATGAGCCACATTCGCATCATTTTTCATATAAGTGAATGTTTTTAGATTATTTAGTGCGACCCAAAGTTTTTCTCCTTTGGTGCTTTCACATTTTACAACATCAATGATGCTATCACCGAGATTCATGGCATTCTCATTTGCGAGCGAACATAGTGGAACGGTAGCCAAAAATACCCACAGATATTTATTCATTAAATTAATCTCTAAAGTTATTAAATTGGAATGGTTGGCCTAATTCAGCGCCTTTCACCAATTGAATAACAGCTTGTAAATCATCACGGGATTTACCGGTTACGCGTACTTGTTCACCTTGAATTTGAGTTTGAACTTTGATTTTTGAATCTTTCACTAATTTAGTGATTTTCTTCGCCATCTCTGGCTCAATCCCTTGTTTTAATTTGATTTCTTTGGTGTAAAGTTTACCGTGATGTTCACTTTCTGTTGGAATATCCAATGAGCTATGCTCAATGCCACGTTTTACAAACGCACCAATTAAAATTTCAATTAATTGTTCTAATTGGAAATCAGATTCGGTCGTCACTTTCACCGTTTCGCTTTTTTCATTTAATTCAATGACGGCTTCCACGCCACGGAAATCATAACGTGTACTTAATACGCGGTTTGCATTTTCAACCGCATTACGCACTTCGTGCATAGTAATTTCAGATACGATATCAAAAGATGGCATAAGTTTTCTCCCAAAATGAATTAAATTCGATCATTTGCACTTAAAAGACATAAAAGTGCGGTTAAGTCAGCAAAGTTTACCACAATTTGTGCTTGTTGTTGCACCTTCGGTTTCGCATGAAATGCCACGCCTAATCCGGCAACATTCATCATCGCCAAATCATTGGCTCCATCTCCAATAGCAAGGGTGTTTTTGCGGGGAATACCGTATTCTTCAGCGAGTTTTTGCAAGGTATTCGCTTTGTATTGTGCATCGACCACGCTATCTTTTACATTTCCAGTCAGCGTGCCATCAATAATTTCAAATTGATTAGACGCCGCAAAATCGAGGTTTAATAAACTTTTTAAGTAATCGGCGAAATAGGTAAATCCACCAGAAGCAATGGCGGTTTTCCAACCATGTTGTTGTAATGTCTTAATGGTTTCAATTAAGCCTGGCATTAAAGGCAATTTTTCACGTACTTGTTGTAAAATGCTTTCTGGCGCGCCTTTAAGCGTACCGACACGACGACGCAAACTTTGTTCAAAATCGAGTTCGCCACGCATGGCGCTTTCAGTAATGGCAGAAACCAGTTCACCCGTGCCAGCCAGTTTAGCGATCTCATCAATACACTCAATTTGAATCGCCGTAGAATCCATATCCATCACCAATAAACCTTTTTCTGATAATTTGGCATCAAAATCCAGTTTTGCGATGTCTAATTGCAGGTTGTGAGCGTGGGCAATAAAATCAGTTAGCCATTCGCCTTTTAAAAGGACAACGGTATTTTTTTCAACGTTCCATGCATCAAAACACAGGAAAGATTGACCGCACTTTTGTTGGAATTCGAGTAATTTGGCTAAATTCAGCGTTGTACCGTATAAAATAAACGCATGCGATTCATCGGAGTGAGGCAAATCAGACGAAAGTGCGGTGGGGAATTGGGGATATTTTTGGGTAATGCTTGCAAGGTTTTGAATTTGCATAGAAAATCCTGTAAATTGTGAATACTCATCTATTCTAGCCGATCTTGGCGAAAAAATGGAAAAACAACGTGCAATTAATTAAAGAAAAACTTCAAAAATCACTGATGTTTGGACTCATCGTTCTGCTTTGCATTGGTGCTATGGCGGTGATTTTATTTGGTGTGAAACAATTTAAGATTGGTTCACAGCTTTCAAGTGTGAATCAAGTAGCAAATTTATCGCATACTTTGGTTCGTCAGCAAGCCAATTTATTTTCAGTTTTATTAACCAATAATGCGAAATCCGATCAGCTCGTTGAAAATTTAGATAATTTAGTTAAAGAGAATTTTGTGCTTGATGCGACCATTTATGATTATAACGGCAAAGAATTGGCACAAAGTACTAATACCGGCAATCTTCGTGAGCAACTTGGCCTAGAACATAAAAATGAAGGTGAATTTTCAACACAACAAATTGTTGAGCCGATTTATTCCGCTTCCAATAATGCCGTTCGTGGCTTTTTGAGGGTAACATTTGATGCCCAATATGCTCAAACGACGCAGAGCAAAATTAATCAAGTCTTCCACCGCTTATATGGTGAAATTGTCGTGGTCTTTTTATTAGGCGCTTTATTCGCCAGTTCCATTCATTATTTTTTAAGTCATTATCGTCGAACATATCGAAAACCGGTAGAAACGAAAACCGTGGTTAATTTACAAGGTAAATCGAGTAGCCTGCGTTTTCATCAACGTCGTCGAAGAATTTGATCAAGTTAAATAAAATTGCAAATATTGGTTAAGCCAATCAGTAAATAGGGTAGAATACTGAGAATTATTTAGATAGGAGAAAAACATGGCAACTCGTAGACAACTCGCCAACGCAATTCGTGCGCTATCAATGGATGCAGTACAAAAAGCAAAATCAGGCCACCCGGGTGCACCAATGGGAATGGCGGATATCGCTGAAGTATTATGGCGCGATTTCTTAAAACACAATCCAAACAATCCTAAATGGGCTGATCGCGACCGTTTTGTGCTTTCTAACGGCCACGGTTCAATGTTGATCTATAGCTTATTGCATTTAACAGGCTACGATCTTTCTATCGAAGATTTAAAACAATTCCGTCAATTACATTCTAAAACCCCAGGCCACCCAGAATATGGTTATGCACCAGGTGTTGAAACCACAACGGGTCCGTTAGGCCAAGGTATCACTAATGCAGTGGGTATGGCGATTGCTGAGAAAACCTTAGCAGGCCAATTTAACCGTGAAGGTCATGAGATTGTCGATCACCACACTTATGTGTTCTTAGGCGATGGCTGTTTAATGGAAGGGATTTCCCATGAAGCTTGCTCTTTAGCAGGCACATTAGGCTTAGGTAAATTAATCGCATTCTACGATGACAACAACATTTCGATTGATGGTCATGTTGATGGCTGGTTCAGCGATGATACGGCAGAACGTTTTGAAGCTTATGGCTGGCAAGTAATTCGTAATGTAGATGGTCACGATGCAGAACAAATTCGTGCCGCAACCATTCTTGCTCAAGCAGAAAAAGAAAAACCAACATTAATTATTTGTAAAACCATCATCGGTTTTGGTTCACCAAATAAATCAGGTTCTCATGATTGCCACGGTGCACCATTAGGTGATGAAGAAATCGCATTAACTCGTAAAGCACTAGGCTGGGAATATGGTCCATTTGAAATTCCGGCTGAGTACTATGCAGAATGGTCTGCGAAAGAAAAAGGCGCTGCAGCAGAAAAATCTTGGGAAGAAAAATTTGCCGCTTATGCAAAAGCATATCCTGAACTTGCTGCAGAATTTACACGTCGTGTAAACGGTGAATTACCAGCAAATTGGGCAGCAGAATCTAAAGCGTTCATTGAAAAATTACAAGCCAACCCTGCAAGTATTGCAAGCCGTAAAGCATCACAAAATGCAATCGAAGCTTATGCACATGTATTACCTGAATTCTTAGGTGGCTCTGCAGACTTAGCAAGCTCTAACTTAACGTTATGGAGCGGTTCTAAACCAATTCGTGCACACGAAAACGTAGGTGGTAACTACCTTAACTATGGTGTGCGTGAGTTCGGTATGTCAGCGATTATGAATGGTATTGCTTTACACGGAGGGTTCATTCCTTACGGCGCAACCTTCTTAATGTTCTACGAATATGCACACAATGCGGTGCGTATGGCGGCATTAATGAAACAACGTGCTTTATTCGTTTATACTCATGACTCGATCGGTTTAGGCGAAGATGGTCCAACTCACCAACCAGTTGAGCAAACCACCTCATTACGCTTAATTCCAAATCTTGAAACATGGCGTCCTTGTGACCAAGTGGAATCAGCTATCGCATGGCAACAAGCGGTTGAGCGTCAAGATGGCCCAAGTGCGTTGATCTTTACCCGTCAAAACTTAGCACAAATGGACCGCACTTCTGCACAATTAGATGCAGTTAAACGTGGTGCTTATGTGTTAAAAGACTGTGAGGGTACACCTGAGTTAATCTTCATTGCGACAGGTTCTGAAGTGGAATTAGCAGTGAAAGCAGCAGATGTATTGGCTGCCGAAGGTAAAAAAGTACGTGTCGTTTCTATGCCAAGCACTAACCGTTTCGATAAACAAGATGCGGCGTACCGTGAAAGCGTATTGCCAGCAGCAGTAACCAAACGTGTTGCGATTGAAGCGGGTATTGCGGACTTCTGGTATAAATACGTAGGCTTTGAAGGCCGCGTAGTAGGTATGAATAGCTTCGGCGAATCAGCACCCGCAGATCAATTATTCAAACTCTTTGGTTTCACCGTGGAT
>CAKVVS010000046.1:0-8282 GCA_934834395.1 Parahaemophilus parainfluenzae
AGGAACTGATGAATTTGTCAGTTCCTTTAAAAACTCCCCCAAGTGTTCCATTTTCTCAAATCTTGCTTGAGTCTGTTCAGCAGTTTCCAATCTGTCAAAAACAAAACGAATTTCAACCGTATCATAGCTAAATCTTATATTATGCTCAGTTTGTTTGAGAAGTTTCACTGCCTCATAAAAATGTCTTGGTGTGATATGCTGAATGGTAATATTTGACATAAATTTAATAACTTAAAATTTCGCATAATAGCGGATTATGTGTAAATTCTTGCGCGGTGCCAATGGCGATTATACCGCGCTGCGAATTGTAACATAATCCGAAAAATCATTATGCGAAATCAATTACAAGGTTAGTGAAAGCTACGCATTAATAAGATCACAGAGTTATGCACAAGTCACAGGTACTAGTAAAACAAGACAAAATAAGGCTGAATAACACGTTGTAACGTGTTGTTTTATCGTTTTATTGAATGGTTAAATTGGAATGTCAGGGAAATGTAAAGACGCACGGTGCGTTTCGCATTATCTAATCAGCTTAAAGGACGTGGCTATAAAGGTTCTGCAGAAGGCGCATTAATTGCTGTGATTTTTTGAAGAATGCCGAGCGCAATGAATTCATTTTTTCAAATAAATATCTCTGTTTCCGGCGCTGCAGCCGCTGCGCCTTACGTCAGGAGAAAATGCGTGGCATTTTCCCCCGACACCCCCCTATAATATTGCTAATTCAAATTTAATGATGAAGTAACAAGGTAAAAACCACAAAGCGCAGGCGTGTAACGCCTTTACCCTTTGTGGTTTTTACTTTATGAAATTCAATTAGATCATTTTAACTTGCAATAAAATTACAATGTCTGTCTTAGTGTTTGATTTAGATTTTCCCGTCAAGAAGCCTTTCGGCAAGAATGAAAAACCTGTTTCACCCTCCGTTAATTTGTTTTCAGCCAGTCCGCCTAAAACCACAATATCACCACTTTTAAGCGTAACATCAGTAACAATATCGCGTTTAATCAGTGTTGGCGATTGATTTACGCCCGTATCCGTCTTCACAAAATTAGAAAGTTGTTGATTGATTTTTAAGTCTATCGCATTACTTTTAATCGTTGGTTGTATATCAAAGATCACACCAGAAGAACGATATTCAATCGATTGAATAGGTCTGCCGTCCTGATAGGTAACATTTGATAAAACAGGCACATCAGAACCTACTGAAAAATTTCCCTTTGAACCTGATTTTACACGCAACGTTGGGCTACTAACGACTTGAAAGCGTTCATCAGTGCGAAATAACTCAATCATTGCATCCAAATTCCCTGCATTAACCGTAATAAAATTTTCATAGTTTTGTTTGTAACCAATGTTGATACCCAGTTTTCCCGATAGCAATTTTGCCAATAAATTAATTCCGCTTCCTTCTTTGGCAATGTCCTGCACTTCAAAAACATAACCCGTTACAACGACTTCACGGCTTGGCGTATCAACCGATTTTAAAACTGATTTAATTCTTGCAATATCTTCCGCTGTTCCATAATAAACGAGCTTATCACCACTTGCCGAGACTTGCCCCTCTCCTTGTAAAAACTGCGCAAGATATTCTGTATCACGATGAACAGGATTATAAACAAAACTGTGTTTGATAATTTTTGGCGGTTTTGGCTCAATATGCGCAAGGTAAACTACGCCATTTTTCTCATAGGTTTTGATATTCATATTTTCAAAATAGCGTGTAATAAACTGATTAAAATCTTGGTCTTCCTTGGTATGAAAGCTGATTAACCGTGTATCTGCTGCTAATTTTGGATCAAGCATATAAGGCTTTTCTAAAACTTCATCATAGATCATTCCTACCGCTTTCGGTAACGGTACGGCTTCAAGCTTAAAATCAACATTTTTTGCCTGCGCCACACCAAACAAAAAACAGGAAAAAAAACATAAAATGTTACGTTGTAATTTCATTGTTTTACTCCAGAATAATAATTAACCCGTTGATTATCAATAATGCCTTCCAACATTCGCCCCGTAAAATTAAAGTTAGAACGTGGTTCTAACCGTAAATTACCTTGGTTATCAGCCAAAATCACAAAGGCTTTTCCTGATTTTTGTAACTCCCCTGTTATGCGCCATTGCGTTGATAACGGTAAAGTTACTTGAAGTTGTGGCTGATTATTTAATGTAATCGCTTCAATTTCCTTATTTTCGCTTAATGTCTGTTCAACTTTTGGCGTATCCTGTTCAGGTGGCGTAAAAAAGCTAATGAGCTTATATAACGAAAACCCGACAATCAATACGGCAAACACGGCAAAATATTTAATACTGGATTTATTCAGCGCGTTTTGCCGTTTATCTGTGACTAATTCCCGTCCATTATCGGTTTCATAGCTTTTATAAAGCGGAAAAATAGCCTTATCATACTTTTCTTGATAACTTGCCGTCTTTGCGGTTTTCCAACATTTATTACCCGAAAACACATCAACCCGATAACGACTTTTTAACCCTGCGGCAACCAATTTTGTCATTTTGAATGTCGTTTCAATTCGCTCCACAAGCTCTCTTTGTAAATTGGTTAAATCCTGATTCAATATGACAAAATCACAAGAAATGCCGTTACTATCTGTAAAATGTCGGTGTTCTGATAAAAATGAAAAGTGGTTATCATTGATTTTTTCTTTCTTTGGGAAAAATCGCCACGCTTCATCAATAATGATTAAATCTCCTGCTTTACAAAAGGTTTCAATGTTATTATCTATTGCGTTCTTGTAAGGGTAAAAATCAACACCTAAGCATAAATCATTATCGACAATAACCAATTCACCTAAGTTATCAGGCGACAATTTTTTATCTTTTGATAGGCAATATTCTTCAATTAATTGTTTGTTTAATCCGTAAATATTTGAAACTACCCTACGCCCCGAAGCAATGGCGGGAATGATGACAGACTTCACCACTTCATAAGATTTTCCGTGTCCAGGTAACCCCACATAAGCCGAAATAGCCATAATGCTCCCTAGCCAATAATTGGTAAACGACGAATAATAAAGCGCGCCAACATTGCCGAAATAACTAATGTTATTCCTGTTGGAATTTGCAATATTGATAGAAAATACCAAATAGAATCAGGTAAACCACTAAATAACGCATTTAAATTTGGTATCTCTTTTGGCAAAAATAACTCAATCACCACGGGAATAAATTCCGTTGTAATAAAGAAAAGTGCGAAAAAAACAAAAAATTTTGCAACAATACCTTTAAAAGCAAACCCAAGAAAACCACTAAATAAACGTAAAATTAAGCTACCCATTGTTATTCCTTATGCACTCAATAAAATTCTTAATGCGACAATTCCCCAAATAAGCAGCATCAAGGAAGTAATCACGGCTTTATTTTGCTCTACATATTGGCAATGCTTATCTAATCGAACATCAATATTTAAATAATCAATATGCCCTTCCCACGTTGGACACTGCACAGCACGATCGGCTAAATGAAAATTCTTGAGCTGCGGAAAAAACTGATTAAATGGCTCTAAAATTTGTCGTGCTGTGGGTGACTCAAGTTCAGGATATTTGGGTTCATCATCAATATCTTTATCATCTTTTTCTTCACCTGGACGCGTACCGGGATTCGGTGTGGGTTGTGGAATAGGTTGTGGTTGGTTTGATGTGCCTATGGATAATTGATTTCCTACACCTGCTTTAGCAAATAAATCGGCAAAGGTTGCCGTTTTACCTAATTTATTTAATTGTGCTTGTACTTCTGCCGATGTAATCGGATCAGATGCACTAAACGGAACTCCAATATAACCAGGCTGAGACGCAGCAGACATCAATAAGGCGTTATACAATAACGCTAATTGTGTGGCGGTTAAGGGTTTGGTATAAAGATTTAAATCTAAATCTGCGACTGAATTTAACTGCTTATCTGATGAAGTTGTTGGAAAATCGCCTACCCAATGTTGATTTTCTTCAAATCTAATGTAGGTTAAATTATTTACACGTGTAGAAACTTCATAATCCGAAGGTTTAGGTGGATTAAAAGAATAAACGATTTGCGAGCCAGTATTTCCCTCTAAAATCGGCTCAAAATCATAGTTTAATTGTTTTTCGGTAAATATCTGACGAACTTCAGGATAAATCATATTACCTATTTTTTGATGACGTAAATAACGATTTTCTACGGTAGTTTGTGAACGTAGATAACGGTATTTCTTGCCCTCAATATCGACTTCTGAATAATTTTCTTCTCCTTTTCCTCCCCATTCCTCTTGCGCGATATATTCAGCCAATTTTTCAATAGAATTTGATTGCGCGTACTCCCCCGTTCTTAACGTATTGAAATATTTATAATGTTTATCTAAGACATCGGATTTATAAATATCCTGTGAATTTTCCGAAATCTGTTTCTTTTCTTTTGAATACTGATAAATAATTGGATCTTTCGGGCTCGGCATTGCGTTGACAACTTTTGTTTCACCATTCACATTTATCGCATAACGACCATCAGCTAAAGGAACAGCAGTAGGCTCAAAAGCAACCCCGATTTTGCTATTACTTTCTACATTCAAATCCTTAAGCGTAATTGCACCTGATGTTAACGCTAACGCAACCCATGAAATATCTTTCGCATTGCGTAATGTTGATGTTTCGCCAACAGCAAATGTTGCGTCATTTGCCGCAACCGTTCCCAATGCCCGATAAGTCTGTGCTGCACGTAATCCTATTGCTGCTTCATTTGCCGCTAAATAAGCGGCATCATTTGCGGCAGCTCTCCCAACCACAGAAACCGCAGCCCGTCTTGCAACAATCCCTTCAAACACTTCAGCTAATACCACGCGGGCAAGTAACGGATTAGCGTTAGCTTTATAGGATAAAACAACGTTAAAAATAAAACTAAAAATCACTATCCATTTAAGCCAAGCACCACGACTAAACCGCATACCATACCCAAAAGAAAATAAGCAAAATCCCATAACATACGCACCCCAAAGAAAAAAGGGGACGCAAATCCCCCCTTGTTATTGTTATTTTCCAAATAGTCCCAAAATAAAGCGGATACCCATTTTGGCAATACGCGGGCCAATTAACACACCGCCTGCGGCGATAATTCCGGCAATCACCGTTGAAAAATCAACTTGATTAAGCATACCGGAAACATCAATTTGTACTTTTTGTGCCGATTCACTGCCAGCAAAAGCACCAACGGAAGATCCCAAAACTACAGCAGCAATAAGGTATTTTTTTAAATTTGACATAAGAAACTCCTTATATTGAGTTAAAATTATGTGCTTATTTGAAAAGCGCTAAAAATGTTCCCACAGATTTAGCGATTAAATAAAAAATAAGCACAAGACCAAATGAAAAACCAAAGCTATCGGTATGATGAAAAAAATCACCCACTGAAAAGCCTTGATTTTCATTCCCTGAATGTGCCACAGATTGAAGTTTGACCGCCTCTGTCCGTGGCACTTTCAATACGACATCACTACAACCATCACCGCCAAAACTCATATAAGGGTGGCAAAACTTAGTTGTAATTTCTATTTCTTCATTCATCACTTATCAATAGCGGGAACTAAAACAATATCACTTACTTTTAAATCAAAATAACCACTGACTTTAAAAGAAGTTGGATGAACATAGTAATTACCAGGAGAATAAGGAACTTGATCCTTTTTCAAGGGCACTTTAATTTGAACAGGAAACTGACCACCTAATTCAATATAGGCTTCCTGCGTGCGAATAAACCAATCTTTTCCCGTTTTCTCACTTACCCCTGACCGTTCATCAATTCTGGAAGTTGAAAAAATTTGTACTTTCAATAAATACTGTTCAATGTTTTGATTACTCATTTTTATACCTCTCGGTTAGTTAAATTACGCAGCTAACTGCATTTGGACAAAATCTAATGTTGGTTCAACATACCAATCAGGACGCTGACAACTAAAATCAATTTCAACAAGTTTCATTAATGGAATGATGTTATGGCGTTCGTGGGCTTTGAGGTTTTGCAACTGGGCTTTCGTTAGCCCGACAGCTAATAAGTCTTTTTCGTGTCGCCAGAACGTTTTTCTATCCATTTCTGACTGAGTTTCTAAATATCCATAAGTTAATAAGTTTTTATAAAAACCAAATAATCTATCTGCCTTCGCATAACTAATATTGCCCTTAGGTGTTACTGTGTAATACTGTTTTTTCAGTAATTTCTGAATATTGTCTCGGTTATATACATTCATTTTGCTTTCTCCAACCGCTTGGATAATATCGTTAAAGGCATCTTGCCATAGGTCTTTAATCAGGCTTTTTCCCTGTTTTTCATACTGTCTTTGATACTGGATTAAATCGCATAATTTGCGTGGAATACGGTATTTATCTAAATAACGTTGTTTTAGCCGAGCCTCAAAACGCACACATTGCTTGGAAAATTCAATTAAATTTGGATTGCTTAACACGTTTAGCACATTAAGAAGATTTTGTTTATTTGGCGTACGTTTTAATTCGGATTGGATTTCGGACAAACGTTTTTGCAACTCTGCCCCTTTTAAATAGACTTTAAGGACTCTATGCTCTGAACCACTGTTCCATTCTGCTGTTGTCTCATATTCTCGGTTATATCGCGTTTTCTTGGTTTGCCCTGCTCTCACATTTTGCAAAAAGCTAATCACCTGCTTTTGCATCATTTCAGACGGAATATGAGCTGAATAGGTGACATCAATCCAATCTATCATCGTATTTTCAGTGTCAGTCATTTCGTAGAGTTCTGGCAAGGCTTCACAAAAGGTTTTCAGCATCACAAAACAACAAACATCAAGATTGGTTGAACCAAAGACATTATGCCCTTGAAGTAATTTTGCGGGACTGGCTTTCAGCTCAATATAAGGCGGGGTTTTCATTCTATCGCTGCCGTTGAAGACTTTCATTGCTAACGAACCAAAATGACTAGGAATGGCTTCATAAGGGTGGGACAGTTCGGCAACATCAAGATCACCGTCAATCTCAAAGGTGACATTGCCTGCCCGTAGTTTAAGACCTGTTCTCTTGGCTATCTCTATCAGGGTTTCTTTCAAAAAAGAGGTTTCCCCGTCTTTGCAAACGAGGATATGCTCTGTTTTGAATGGAATTGATAGCTTCAAGAAGTCGATCACTTATGCCTCTATACCGCATGTGTACATACATCAAATAAAATATACAACTTTTACATACCGCATACAAGCATATTTACATACTTTGAGACAAAAAAAGTATAATAGGACATCAATTACAAACCAGATTTTGAGATAGAAATAATGAGAAAAGATACATCTGTTCGAGTTAATGAAATGAGAAGGAATAAGTTAGAAATGTTAGCTATTGAAATCAGTCATAAGAGCGGAAAACTAACTAAAATGAGTGATATAGTTAATCATCTATTGGATAACTACCTTCAAGAAGCAAAACAGGATTTACTTCATAATGCTGAAAATTCAGGTAAGGATAAAACCAAAAGTACATAATTATTAAAAATAAAGAAATAATTATTCACTCAAGACTGTAGCAATCATTTAAAGATTGATTAATTAATAAACGGATTTGTGTCATTTTGACACAAGAGTGGACTATTAAAGAGAGTCCACTTGGATGAAAGCCTAAATGGACTATGCAAAATTTTGCATTTTTGCATAAATCTTTATTCACTACATGGTAAACGGGAGACATCTTATGCCAAAATCAGATCACAAACATCATAACCAAAGCCAAGAACACGAACAAAATTACCAACTTAGAAAACACGGTCTAAGACAAACTAAAGAAAACAGGGATTTATTGGATAAAATAACACCCCCATATTCAAAGAATACTGATATGGACACATTAATTCAAAAAAACTTAAAAAAATTTGAAAAAGCCTAGGTGGAAAAATGAAAAAATTACTAATGATCTCTTTTGTGACTTTGTTTGTAGCCGCTTGTCAACAACCATCTTTTGAAAGAAAAGTTTTCAAATCATCTCCAACAAAAAAATTAGACGACACAAAATTTTGTGTTTATGAAGGTAAAGAATACTCTAAAGGTAGTGTTATCAAAGCAGAAGGTGTAAACCTAAAATGCGGTACTTATAGCAGTGATGTATTTGATAAAACGTTATCTTGGGGAAAATAGTTATTTGAACTTTAACGTCTAAAGAATTTTGGTTTAGGTTGATAGCGATATTTTCTAATAAACTCTTCTAAATCAACAGGAACTGATGAATTTGTCAGTTCCTTTAAAAACTCCCCCAAGTGTTCCATTTTCTCAAATCTTGCTTGAGTCTGTT
>CAKVVS010000047.1:0-8232 GCA_934834395.1 Parahaemophilus parainfluenzae
TTCAATGGCTGCCCCACACGTAAGTGGTGCATTAGGTGTCATTCTTTCTCGCTATCCATACATGACAACCGATCAAGCGCGTGATGTCATGCTGACTACAGCACGACAAACCACGCTTCGTAAAGGGCTTGAAGGTAAACCATTAGAACGTTGGGAAACTGAACAAGGTGTACCAAGTAACGTTTGGGGCTGGGGGATTTTAGATCTTGGCAAAGCGATGTTTGGCCCAGGTCAATTCTTAGGAAACATGAAAATCAACCTCAATCAAAATGATGTTTGGTCAAATGATATTAGCGATAAAGCCATCAAAGCACGTCAAGTCGAAGATCAAGCTGAAGCGACGACTTGGGCAACACGCAAAGCAGAATTAGAAGCATTAATGCAAAATCGTGCAGGTGCGACAGCTGAAGAAAAAGCAGAATATCAAGTAGGTTTAGCGCGTGAAGCCGCTCGTAATGAACGTGCTGCACAAGGCTATGTTGGTGCATTAACTAAAAATGGGGCTGGCACCTTAACCCTCACCGGTAATAACAGCTTCACTGGTGCAATTACTGTAAATGAAGGTCAACTTTCAGGGTTAAATCAATCCCTTGGTTCGGCACAACAAGTCATCGTAAAACAAGGTGCAACATTGGAAGTGTTACCAAAAGCGGAAGTCACTAAACCAAGTGAGAATGGATTTGTTACCGAAACCTTAACCAGCACCGCGAAAACGGTCACTGCGACAGTGGAAAAAGGTGGTCGTTTCTTACTGAATAATGGTATTGCTAACGTCAATGCAACCTTTGCTGACGGTTCTATTTTAGTACCAAATAAATTTGACGAAGAAATTCTGCCTCAATTACAACAAGATCCACAAAAAGTGGTTTCAGTACAAGGTTCTGGCTCATTTGTAGGAGCTGAAAATGCGGTAGTTGAAACACCTCGCACTTATGATTTCCTTACGGTTAAAAATGAAAGTAATGCGAATACGTTGAAAGTGACCATTCAGAAAAAAGCCCTTGCATCTGCAGCAACCACTGAAAATGAAGCGGCTATCGCCAATGCCTTAGATGCCGCAACAAAAAGCCCGGCTTACCAAAGCCTCATTTGGGGAACAAAAGAAAATGCTCGCCAAGCCTTTGCTCGTTTAAGCTATGATGAAGATCTGGCGACACAACAACACAACGTATTAAACGGCTTATTGCTTCGCCAGCAACTTGCCCAACCAGGTGCAGTAAGAGCGCAACTTAATGCAGGTACACAAATTTGGACGAGTGGCACCTTCACTCACTTCAGCACGGATAGTTTAAGCAGTCATGCGTACAATCAACTTGTGGGTATTGATGCGACCATTGATACAAACAAACATTTAGGTGTATTTGTTGGTTCAACACAAAACAGCCACAAAATTGACCGCACTTCGAAAGATCGTGCCGTGCATTTAGGCTTAACGGCTGAACATCGTTTCAACGTGTTAACACCGAAAATTGGATTTATTCAAAGCTGGGGTAAACACGAACAACGTGCTGAATTTGCACAAGGTGTGAAAACCCATAGCCAAACACAAAATGTCTTTGCTGAACTTGCCTACACTGGCTTAAAAGGCGAACATTTTGCGATTGAACCTTATGCTGGCGTAAGCTATATGCACATCAAAAATAAAGGTGTGACAAAAGGCGAAGTGCAGTTAAAAGACAACAATCGTGATTTAATCGTCACCTCTGTAGGTTTACGTCCATCCATTCCATTTGCAATTGGTGGCGTTCAATTAAATCTATTAGGTGATGTGGCTTATCATCGTTTCCATAAAGATAAAGCCGCTGAAGGCAGCTTGGTGCTCAATAACCAAGGCGTAGCAAATCTTTATGGTAAAGAATTGAAAAATATCGTCACGACAGGTGTGGCATTACAAGCGCAATTTACTCCGGCATTCGGAGTAAAAGTCGGCTATCAAGGTGCTTATAACCACGATACCAAAGCGAATAATGTGAATGCGGAATTACGTTTCTCGTTTTAACGATATCTAATGATGCAAAAGTGCGGTCAATTTTTGAGAGGTTTAAAAACTCTTTGAAAATTGACCGCACTTTGATATTTCCATTTTTCCAATCTACTTGTAAATAATTAAAAATGAGCTTTATATAGCACACCTTTAAAATTTATTCCCAAAGTAAATTAAATGCCCTTTTTGGAATACTTTTCCATTAACTCAATCACCGGTTTAAATTTAGGATCTTGTGAACGATATTTTTTGATCCCTTCTAAAATACCATGCTGTCCAGTAAAGAAATCTACATCTCCCCCGTTATCTAGCATTAATTGAAGCAAATCCAGCCTTTCTGGGAAACCATTAATATAGGATAAAGGTGTAATTCCTCTTTCATTTGGTAAATTAGGGTTTGCACCAGCCTTAAGTAACGCTATCGCAGCATCAATATTTTTACTTCGTAATGCATAATGCAAGGGAGTCATTCCGTACATATCTTGCGCATTAATCTCCACTCCATGTTTTATATAAAACTCCACAACCGACAACGGAGCCGCAAAAATTAAATTACACTGGTGTAGCCAATTCCATTTATCTGCCGATACATAGTGAATATCTAACTTTTTACTTATAAAGAAAATATCCTCCAACATTGCGATATTTCCTTCTCTATCTGCTATCGCAACAAGCATCTTAGGGTCATCTTTATATTCTTCATATAAATTTGTCATATTAGTTTCCTCTTTTGTGTAAAAACAATTTCATATCCTCTTTAATTTTTTGAATATCACCATTTCCCGGCATCTCATTTCTATGGCTTCGATTTTCAGAACGATTCTCTAGCCTAAAAATGTTGGGTCTTGAATTTACGTAATCATTAAATTCCTGTCTTGTTAAACCCAATTGTTTAGCAGCCTCTTCTAATCTTCTATGCTCCCATCCTGGAATATGCCCTATATCAAACGGACCATTCACTATTTCACCTGTTTCTTTATGAAGTAATACAATATCTGAAACCTGCTCATATTGTGAAAGAATATTTTTTCTTATAGTGAATAAAAACAAAAGGCATCAATCTGATGCCTTTTTAATTCATTAAAATGAAAATTAACGTTCGTTCCAACGTTTTATCGATTCACCAATCACTTCTTTGGTTTACTTCAAAAATGCCGCATGATAGGCAATATGCTCACCAATAAAACTGGCGATGAAGTAATAGCTATGATCGTAGCCTTTGTGGAAACGCACATCGACCGGTTGATTTGCCACACGACAGGTTTCGATAAAATCTTCGGTGCGCAATTGTGTTGGCAAAAACTCATCTTCTAAGCCCTGATCAATACGCATACCTTGCACTTTATTACCTTGTTGAATAAGCGAGCTGGCATCATATTGCTGCCATTTTTCACGATCTTCCCCTAAATAAGCAGTAAAGGCTTTTTCTCCCCAAGGCACGAGGCTTGGCGATAAAATAGGCGAAAAGGCAGAAACACTTTGATAAAGTTCTTGGTTTCGTAGTGCCAATACCAATGCACCGTGTCCGCCCATTGAATGTCCCATAATGGAACATTTGCCATTGGTAGGGAAATTTGCTTCAATCAGCCCAGGCAACTCATTCAAAATATAATCATACATTTGATAATTCGTCGCCCAAGGCTGCTCGGTCGCATTAAGATAAAAGCCCGCACCCTGCCCTAAATCGTAAGCCGCATCGTTCGGCACTTGCTCTCCGCGAGGACTGGTATCGGGCGCAACCACAATTACTTGATGTTCTGCTGCATAACGCTGGAAGCCTGATTTGGTAATGAAATTTTGTTCAGTACAAGTTAAGCCTGAAAGCCAATAAATCACACCAAGCGGTCGATTTTCCGGATTATTTGGCAAATAGACGGCAAATTTCATTTCGCATTGAAGCGTTTGGGCATCATGTGCCCAAACTTGTTGCAAACCGCCAAAAATTTGATGTTGTTCAATCAGTTTCATAGTGTACCTTAGTAATGAATAACCGTGCGGATCGATTTACCTTCGTGCATTAACTCAAAGGCTTCATTGATTTGATCGAGTGTCATTGTGTGAGTCACAAACGGTTCTAACTGGATGTCACCTTTCATTGAATCTTCCACCATTTTCGGAAGTTCAGAGCGACCTTTCACACCACCAAATGCGCTGCCTTTCCAAACACGACCGGTTACCAACTGGAACGGACGCGTTGAAATTTCTTGTCCTGCACCCGCTACGCCGATGATAATGGATTGTCCCCAACCACGGTGTGCACTTTCTAATGCTTGACGCATTACGTTTACGTTGCCGATACATTCAAAAGTGTGATCAATACCCCATTTATTAATGTCTAACAACACATCTTTGATCGGTTTATCGTAATCGTTAGGGTTTAAACAATCCGTTGCACCAAACTGTTTTGCCAACTCGAATTTTGAGGGATTGGTATCGATAGCAATAATACGACCTGCTTTAGCTTGACGTGCACCTTGCACCACAGCTAAACCAATCGCTCCCAAGCCAAACACCGCAACAGAGTCACCTTCTTGCACTTTTGCTGTATTATGTACCGCACCAATACCTGTGGTAACGCCACAGCCAAGTAAACATACTTGTTCGTGGTTCGCTTCTGGGTTGATTTTCGCCAGTGACACTTCTGCAACAACAGAATATTCACTGAAAGTAGAACAGCCCATATAGTGATAGATCGGCTGACCTTGATAAGAAAAACGCGTCGTGCCGTCCGGCATTAAACCTTTACCTTGTGTATCACGCACTGAGACGCATAAGTTGGTTTTACCTGAACGGCAAAACTCACATTCGCCACATTCTGCAGTGTAAAGTGGAATGACGTGATCACCTGGTTTTACGCTTAACACCCCTTCACCAACAGCAACAACTACACCCGCACCTTCGTGTCCAAGCACCACAGGGAATACGCCTTCAGGATCGCTTCCTGATAACGTAAATGCATCAGTATGACACACGCCCGTGTGGGTATTGCGGATTAACACTTCGCCTTTGCGAGGCATTTCTACGTCGATTTCTACAATTTGTAAGGGTTGATTTGGGGCAAATGCTACCGCTGCGCGAGATTTGATGGTTGAATTGATTTGTTTAATTTCCATTGTTTTTCCTCTTAATTCATTGACAAAGTTGCCTTGCCTAAGCAAGATAGTCATAGTTTACACTTTAGAGCTCACTCTAAGGCAAGCGTTTTTTGCAACTTTTTATTTGGAAGGAAGGGAAATGACTTACACCACAGCTAAAGCTGCCGAAAAAATCGGTATTTCTGCCCACACTTTACGCTTTTACGACAAAGAGGGCTTATTGCCTAACGTTGGACGCGATGAACACGGTAATCGCCGTTTTACAGATAACGACTTGCAATGGTTGAGTTTATTACAATGCTTGAAAAATACAGGAATGAGCTTAAAAGACATCAAACGCTTCGCTGAATGCACCACTATTGGTGACGATACCATTGACGAACGCCTTGCATTATTTGAAAGCCAAACGGAAAATGTGAAATGCCAAATTGCTGAATTAAAACGCTATTTAAACTTACTGGAATACAAGTTAGCATTTTATCAAAAAGCCAAAGCATTAGGCTCGGTGGAAGCCGTGAATTTACCACAAATTCCTGAAACGACCTAAGTTAGACGTTGGGTCCAACTTTTTGGGTTGGTCAAAATTGACCGCACTTTTGCTCATAGATAAATAAAAAGGCATCAACGTGATGCCTTTTCAATTCATTAACATGAAAAATTAACGTTCATTCCAACGTTTGATTGATTCACGAATCACTTCTTTCGCTTCTTCTACATCGCCCCAGTGAGTCACTTTTGTTGAACCTGGTTTTTTCAATGCTTTGTAGTTATTGAAGTGGAATTCAATTTGTTTGATTAATTGCGCTGGCACATCTGCAAGGCTGTTGTATGCATTGCCGGTATCGCGATCATCTGCTGGCACACAAACGATTTTATCGTCCACTTCGCCATCATCAACGAATTTCATCACACCGATTACTTTTGCTTCAAGGAATACACCTGTTGCAAGTGGTTGGCGAGTTAATAATAAAACGTCTAACTCATCGCCATCTTCGTCTAAAGTTTGTGGAATGAAACCATAGTTAGTTGGTTTTGCGAAGATCGCTGGCTCAACACGGTCTAATTGGAACGCTGCAACTTTACGGTTCCATTCGATTTTGTGGCAGCTACCTTCTGGAATTTCATTTACCACATTGATAATGCCGGCATCTACATCGCCTGGCGTTAAAATTTGATTAAAATCAGCCATTGTTTTTCCTTTTTTGATTACGTTAAAAACTTTCAGAGTATAGCAGTTTTTAGCCGATAAAAAAATATGCGAAAAATATCCTCAAAACTGACCGCACTTTCCCTCCCGCCTGACAAAAAAAACGATTGCGCAAACGTTTACTTTTAAATAATTTGCTATAAAATAGCACGTCTTTTTTTGATTATTAACCTAGGGGACTTTATGTCAAGTTTAGAAAAAACCTTTGAACTCAGCAAACGCGGTTCAACGGTTCGTCAAGAAATCATCGCGGGTTTAACCACCTTCTTAGCCATGGTGTATTCCGTGATTGTTGTGCCTAAAATGCTTGGTGATGCAGGCTTTCCAGCAGAATCAGTGTTTATCGCAACCTGTTTAGTCGCAGGACTTGGATCGATTTTAATCGGCTTTTGGGCAAATGCGCCAATGGCAATCGGCTGTGCCATTTCATTAACTGCTTTCACCGCATTTAGCTTAGTGATTGGTCAACATGTTTCTATTCCTGTAGCATTAGGTGCCGTATTCCTCATGGGTTTGGTGTTCACCTTAATTTCTGCAACAGGTATTCGTTCATGGATCTTACGTAACCTGCCATCAAGCATTGCACACGGTGCGGGGATCGGGATCGGCTTATTCTTACTTTTAATCGCCGCAAATGGCGTAGGCTTAGTGGTCGGCAACTAAGCGGGTTTACCGGTTAAATTAGGTGATTTCACCTCATTCCCTGTGATGATGTCTTTAATTGGCCTTGCATTCATTATCGGCTTGGAAAAAATGAAAGTGAAAGGCGGGATTTTATGGGTCATCATCGCCATTACTATCGTCGGTTTAATCTTCGATCCAAACGTGACATTCAATGGCCAAATCTTCAAAATGCCAACCTTTGGTGAAAACTCACTTTTCTTACAATTAGATTTACAAGGTGCATTACAACCTGCCATTTTACCAATTGTCTTTGCGTTAGTGATGACGGCGGTATTTGATGCAACAGGTACTATTCGTGCCGTTGCAGGACAAGCGGACTTATTAGATAAAGACGGACAAATCATCAACGGTGGCAAAGCCTTAACCTCTGACTCTGTAAGTAGCTTATTCTCAGGTTTATTCGGTACTGCGCCAGCCGCCGTTTATATCGAATCAGCAGCAGGAACAGCCGCAGGTGGTAAAACCGGTATCACCGCTATCGTCGTCGGCGTATTGTTCTTATTAATGTTATTCTTCCAACCACTTGCATTCTTAGTGCCTGGTTATGCAACTGCACCGGCGTTAATGTATGTGGGCTTATTAATGTTAAGTAATGTGAGCAAATTAGACTTTGATGATTTCGTGGGCGCAATGAGCGGCTTAGTTTGTGCGGTTTTCATCGTGCTCACCGCAAACATCGTAACGGGTATTATGCTTGGCTTTGCGGCATTAGTGATTGGACGTATCGTGAGTGGCGATGTGAAAAAACTCAACATCGGCACCATTATCATCGCTATTGTACTTGTCGCATTCTATGCTGGCGGCTGGGCGATTTAATTAAATATCATCATGACAAGGCGAACGAATAGTTCGCCTTTTTTATTTCTAGCCTAAAAAACAATCGAAAAACCAACCGCACTTTTACTTTACAAATCCCTAAATCCGCCTAAAATACAGGCCTTTAATACGGCTTGCCAAAAGCAAGCTACTGACCTGAAATCAGACAAGAGAACATTATGACAACCCCATTTAAACCTGAATTACTCTCCCCTGCGGGCTCCCTTAAAAACATGCGCTACGCCTTCGCGTATGGCGCAGATGCCGTTTATGCAGGCCAACCACGTTACAGCTTACGTGTACGTAACAATGAATTTAATCATGCCAATTTAAAAATCGGGATTGATGAAGCCCATGCACTTGGCAAAAAATTCTATGTGGTCGTAAATATTGCACCGCACAACTCCAAACTCAAAACCTTTATTAAAGATTTACAACCTGTGATC
>CAKVVS010000048.1:0-8222 GCA_934834395.1 Parahaemophilus parainfluenzae
CTTGTACCTTCTGCTACCATGTTTAACAAGGTGAACTGAGCTTGCATATCCGTTGGAAAACCAGGATGTGGTGCAGTACGAATATTCACAGCTTTCGGACGATTGCCATGCATATCCAATGTAATGCTATCTTCAGTCACTTCAACTTCTGCACCCGCTTCACGAAGTTTATCAATCACGGCATCCATGGTATCCGCTTTGGTATTTTTACATACCACGCGACCACCTGAAATAGCACCCGCAATTAAGAATGTCCCGGTTTCAATACGATCTGGCACAATGCTGTGCTCGCAACCAGTTAAACGTTCAACACCTTCAATAACAATATGATCCGTACCGGCACCTGTAATTTTTGCGCCCATTTTGTTGAGGAAATCAGCTGTATCGACAATTTCTGGCTCACGTGCGGCGTTTTCAATCGTTGTTGTACCTCCAGCAAGCGTTGCAGCCATCATGATAGATAAAGTCGCACCAACGCTCACTTTTTCCATCACAATACGCGTACCTACAAGACGATCAACAACAACCGCTTTTACATAACCTTCATCAAGCTCAATGGTCGCACCGAGTTTTTCTAAGCCACTAATGTGAAGATCGACTGGACGTGCACCGATAGAACAACCGCCTGGTAAAGAAACTTGACCTTGATTAAAACGAGCCACCAACGGTGCTAATGCCCAAATAGAAGCACGCATGGTTTTTACTAATTCATACGGTGCAACGAAGTGATCAATTTTAGAACAATCTAATAATACTGCACCTTCAGCATCACGCTCTGCCACAACGCCAAGTTTACGTAAGATTTTTAAAGTGGTATCAATATCTTTTAGTTCTGGTACGTTTGTTAATTTAACCAGCTCAGTTGCCAAAATTGCAGCAAAAAGAATAGGAAGTGCAGCATTTTTTGCACCAGAGATGGTTACAGTACCACTTAAGCGAGATTGCCCGCCATAAACACGAAATTTTTCCATAGAAAATCCTAGCTTGCTTGATGTAATAGACGATCCATTTTCCACTTTGCAGTGGTATAGGTTTTAATAGTTAAAGCGTGAATTTCGCCAGTTTGGAAATAAGGCATTAATGGCGCGTAGATGGTTTGTTGCTGCTTTAATTTAGAAAGTGCTGAGATCTCATCACTCACGACAATCACACCAAAGTGTGCATTTTCACCTTGAGCATAAACCTCATCTACATTCAGGCTTTCTTTTAAAATACGTTCAATTTCTTGCAGTTCCATTAGGATTTCCGTTTTAATGATGATCAATAAAAGTGCCAATCCAATGAGATAAATTCACTAAATCAGCAAGGGTTAATAACTGTTCCGGCGGATTTATCAACCGCACTTTTTTATTTGGTAACTGCTCACTATCATGTAGAAAATCACACAATAATGCAAAACCAGCAGAATCAATTCGATTGATTTCAGTTAAATCAAATTCAATGAGACTTTGATTGTTTTGCTTTTCTGATAAAAAAGAAGCACGTTGCTGCCATAATGGTAACAACGTGTTGCGGGATAGCTCCCCCGATAATTGGAGAGCTATCTTATCATTATTTTGGATTAAATCCCACTTTAACGCAGTCATTCGCTTATTTGCTCAATGTCACTGGTGCTGCAGCAGATTTTTGAATTTGAGCAGTTAATGCTTCAATACCTTGTTGACGTAAGATACCACTCCATTCATTTTGTTTGGTGACAACCATGCTCACGCCTTCAGCAACCATGTCATAAGCTTGCCATTCGCCCGTTTTACTGTTTTTACGCCATTTAAAATCTAATTTGATTGGCGCTTGTCCACCATTTTGCATGATGTTTACACGAATGCTAACAAGGTTTTTGTCGCCCACTTCTTTAGCAGGTTCAATTTGAATATTTTGATCGGTGTAAGCAGTTAATACTTGTGCGTAAGCTTGTTCGATAAAATCGCTGAATGCTTTAAAGAATTTTTCACGTTGTTCTGGTGTGGTTGATTTAAAGTGTGAACCTAACACCAAAGAACCTGCATAGTTTACTTGCACGTAAGGTAATAAATCGTTACGCACGATGGTACGTAAATAGTTTGGATCCTTTTTAATTTTTGCCTGATTGTTTTTGATATCGGCAAATAACTTATCTGATGCTTGTTGCATCAACACATAAGGGCTCGTTTCTGCACGTACAGTTTGAGTCACAAAAAGTGCAGTCACTGCAAATGCCATTACGCTAAACCATTTTTTAAACTGAGTAAATTTCATCATAAATCTCCTAAATAAAGATTATTATTTGGCTTCAGGTTCTGCTTTTTCAGCATTGCCGTCTGCTTTTTTATCGCCGTAAAGGAACTGGCCGATTAAATCTTCCAATACCATTGCGGATTTTGTGTCTTGAATTTGGCTACCGTTTTTTAACATCGCGGTTTCACCATCATCAAAGCCCATTGTTAAGGCGATATATTGCTCGCCCAATAATCCAGATGTTTTGATCGATAACGAACTGTTTTCCGGAATTTCTTTATATTCTTCATTAATCGCAATGCTTACTTTTGGCAAGTAAGATTTTTCATCTAACGTAATATCAGAAACACGACCGATTACCACTCCTCCTAGCTTAAGTGGCGCACGGACCTTTAGTCCACCAATATTGTCAAAAGTTGCAGTGACTGTGTAAGATTTTGTTTCACCAAAACCTTGCACATTTGCTACACGTAAGCCTAGAAATACTAACGCTGCGATACCGAGTAGTAAAAATAAGCCTACCCAAAATTCATATTTAATTGTTTGTCGCATAAAAATACCCTTTTAGCCTGCCCCAAACATAATGGCAGTTAAGATGAAATCGAGCCCAAGAACCACAAGTGATGCGTGGACAACTGTTCTAGTTGTGGCTTGACTGATACCTTCTGATGTCGGAATACAATCATAACCATTGAATAACGCAATCCACACCACGGCAATGGCGAAAAATACGCTTTTAATAAATCCGTTTAGAATGTCATAGCTCCAGCTGACGGCATTTTGCATCACAGACCAAAAGCTACCAGCATCGACACCTTTCCAATCTACGCCGACAAGCGCACCGCCCCAAATACCAATCGCGGTAAAGAGAAGCGCAAGAATTGGCATCGCAATCAGCCCAGCCCAAAAGCGTGGTGCAATCACTCGACGTAATGGATCGACCGCCATCATTTCAAGGCTGGAAAGTTGTTCTGTGGCTTTCATTAAGCCAATTTCAGCTGTTAATGCTGAACCTGCACGACCCGCAAATAAAAGTGCGGTCACTACAGGGCCTAATTCACGTAATAAAGACAGAGCCACAAGTTGTCCAAGGCTGGTTTCTGCAGAAAAATCCACCAAGACCACATAGCCTTGTAAGCCCAACACCATCCCAATAAATAAACCTGAAAGCAGGATAATTAATAAAGACTGTACACCTAATACGTGTAACTGCTTCACTAATAAAGGAAAATGTTGACGAATTTGTGGCTTACCCACTAATGCACCAAACAACATAAAACCTGAGCGGCCTAATGCACGGAAAAATTTGATTACGCTTCGTCCAAGTGAAGAAATCATATCAACAATCATTTAAATAATTCCTCCACATAATCACCTGCCGGATAATGGAATTTTACCGGACCATCTGCTTCACCTTTCAAGAACTGCACTACTTGCGGATCTTGGCTCGCGAGCAGTTGCTCTGATGTTCCTTCGGCAATCACATGTTTATCCGCAATAATATAAGCATAATCGGCAATGCTTAACACTTCCTGCACATCATGGGAAACCACAATAGAGGTTAAATTCAGTGCTTCATTCAAGCGTTTAATTAAGCTCACAATCACGCCCATGCTGATTGGATCTTGCCCCGTAAACGGCTCATCAAACATGATTAAATCTGGGTCAAGTGCAATCGCACGCGCTAATGCGGCACGACGCGCCATCCCACCAGAAAGCTCCGAAGGCATTAAATCTGCCGCACCGCGTAAGCCCACCGCTTCTAATTTCATCAACACAATTTGACGAATTAGACTTTCCGGCAAACGGGTATGCTCGCGAATCGGAAATGCCACGTTATCAAACGTGGAAATATCCGTAAATAAAGCGCCTGATTGGAATAACATTCCCATGCGTTTACGTACTTCGTAAAGCTCGCGATTTGAAAGACGACAAATATCTTGTCCATCAAACAAAATCTCGCCTTGTTCAGGATATAACTGACCACCGATTAATTTCAGTAACGTGGTTTTCCCGATCCCTGATGGCCCCATAATAGCCGTAATCTTACCCTGTTGGACTTTCAAATTCAGGTTATCGTAAATCACACGCTCACCTCGTTTAAAGGTCAGGTTTTTGACTTCGATTAGATTTTTATTCATTAAAATCTCATTGGTTTTACAAGAGAAAATTTATTTTCCTCTCACGTTAAAAAAGTGCGGTCGTTTTGACTGCTATTTTTGTGAAAGGTTCAAGCGGCGTTTTAATAACGTCGTGAAGCCACGTAATAACACAAAAATCAATGACAACACATAAATAGGAAAATTACCTAATGCTGCATAAGGCGTTTTGCCTTCTGTTGGCACCATTTTATGGGTCAGTGTGGTTTCCTCAAATTGAGGCGCTTGCGCTTCAATGTTGCCTTTTGCATCAATAAACACTGAAATCCCTGTATTCGTTGCACGAATTAATGGTTTACCTAATTCGAGTGCACGCATTCTAGCCATTTGTAAATGCTGCCAAGGGCCAATACTATCACCAAACCATGCATCATTAGAAATAGTCAGCAAATAATCCGTTTCTTTTTTCAGATTTTCACGAAGTTGCTCACCAAAAATAATTTCATAACAAATAGCTGGTGCAAAAGCATGTTGTTTTGCCATCAAAGACGGCTGTACTGCATCGCCACTTTGGAACGCAGACATTGGCAAATTAAATACAGAATTAAGTGGACGCAACAAACTTTCTAACGGCACATATTCACCAAATGGCACGAGATGATGTTTGCTGTAACGATTTTTTGTCGTCAACTCATAAGGGAAATCAGGATTTCCAGCCGTCACAATGGAATTTAATAATTTACCACTTTGCTCATCGCGATATACAGTACCAATCATTACTTCCGTATTTTTCTCTTTCGCGACTTTATCTAAAGCTTCAAAAAATGGCGTGATCGCATTTTCCAAAGTTGGCAATGCCGACTCAGGTAAAATAATCAAATCAGACGTGCCTAAATGCGCCAAAATTTGTTTTTGATAGATGTCTACCGTGGCATAAAGATATTCAGGATCCCATTTTAAATTTTGCTCAATATTACCTTGTGCAAGCGTGACAGTTAGTCCTTTACCTTCTTTGGGTTGAACAAAATTCACCTTACCTGCATAAGCACTTAATCCACCCACAACCAATAATAGCAATGCATTCACACTGACTAAATTCCATTGTTTTTTCGATAGTGAAAAAACAAGATTAAAAATGACCGCACTTGCCCAAACGGTAAAGAATGTCAGCCCCGTGACACCAAAGATCGGCGCGATCCCGTAGAACGGACTGTCGATTTGGGTATAACCAAATTGTAGCCATGGAAAACCGGTAAACACCCAACCACGCAAGAATTCAGTCAATGTCCAAATCGCGGCAAAAATGACCGCACTTTGCACCCGAAAACGTTGCACTAAATAAGTGAAAAGCATTGGATAAAGTGCAAGGTAAGCCGAAAGTAGGCCGACTAAGAGATAACTCACGCCAAGGGAAGCGCCACCAAATTGATGAATGCTGACATTTAACCAACTTACACCAAAACAGAAAAAGCCCATCGACCACAAAAAAGTAGCAAAAAGTGCGGTTGATTTTTTGGCACTTTTTGCCACAAAAAGCAATCCGCCCAACGATACATAGGCTAATCCCCAATAATCAAACGGCGAAAAGGCAAATACGCCAATCACACCAGAAATCAGGGCCATAAGATAAACGATTAATTTATTCATTTTATCAATACTACAAAAAAATATTCCCCCTCTTTAGCAAAGAGGGGGCTAAGAATACGGTCAAACTGAGTAACTTACTCAGCTTGTTCTTCTACACCTTCCATATCCGATAAATGCTCATCTGGCACGGTTACGCGTACCTGAATCAAACGACGACTATCAGCTGAAGTCACTTTAAATTGAATATTTTCTAAGGTGATTTCTTCACCTCTTTTCGGCAAATACCCAAAGGCTTGCATGATTAAGCCACCAATGGTATCCACTTCTTCATCATCAAAATGCGTATTGAATTGCGCATTAAAATCATCAATATCCGTTAACGCACGTACCGCATAAGTGTGGCGAGAAAGCTGACGAATATCCGCCACATCTTCCTCATCAAATTCGTCTTCAATATCACCGACAATTTGTTCGAGAATGTCTTCGATGGTCACCAAACCTGATACCGCACCAAACTCATCCACCACAATCGCCATGTGGAAACGCTCAGAGCGAAAATCTTTTAACATACGATCAACACGTTTACTTTCCGGCACAATCACAACTGGACGCAACAACTTGGAAAGTTCGAACTCTTCCGCATCTTCACGTAAAAACTTAAGCAAATCTTTTGCGTGCAAAATACCTTCAATATTATCGCGGTCATCCGTATCTGCAATCACAGGAAAACGAGAGTGGGCCGATTCAATAATGGTATTCAAGCAGGCATCGAGATCTTGATTCGATTCAATAAATACAATTTGCGAGCGTGGAATCATGATATCGCGCACACGAAGCTCTGCAATTTCCATTACCCCTTCAATCATCTCACGAGTGTTTTGATCGATTAAATCGTTTTGTTCTGAATCGCGAATCACTTCGACGAGTTCTTCACGGTTTTTCAACTCACCTTGGAAAAAGCGGCCAATAAGTGATTGGAAAAAAGATTTTTTAGTTGTTTCAGTTTGATTACTCGAATGTTCTTCGTTCATAAAATTAAATGTGTTACTGTCGGATTGACTGCGTAAAAAGTAGCATATTTTGACAAAAATCGCAAAAAACTTAAGCTAAATAGCTGAAAATAAAGTGCGGTTAAAAAACTTGGTAATTTTTAACCGCTCTTAAACAAATAACCACAAAACTTTAGAAAATAAGCTATATTCATCAATCCTTCGTAATAGCTATATCTGAAAGAATTAAAAGACAACCTTTATCTCTATGATACACGTCACTTATTATCCCTTGCATTTCAACCTTCTGATGTTTCTCTATTCTTTCTTTCGCCCACTCATAATAGTAAGATCCATGCTCTTTTCCTATATCACTAAAAATATAAATATTTTCCTCAACTTTCGTTAAAAGAAATGCTCTTTTTTGATATTCGATTGTTTCCATATAATCACCAGGCAAAACACCGTAATAACGAGTAATTAATAGGAACTCTGGAGAATTAAATTGAACTGGCACGCCCTCAACTGTAATTAAACCTGTGACATAATTCTCTTTATCAGAAGCACATATTTTTTTAACTGAATCAGAAATTACCCCTTTAGAACCATAGTTAATTTGGTTAAGGCCTGAGGTTGCTGTTCTCAACTTGGCTCTAGCATTATCTATTGACAACGCAATATCATGAGCCGAACATCCAGATAAAAGAATCGCTATAAATAAGATTAATTTTTTCATAATATTATTGAAACCTTGGTTAAGTTGAACTATATCATTTATATCTAATAAGATTATAAAATAGGTTAACTATTTAACTTAAACCTAAACTCTGTCCACTGGTAATAGCGTTCACCTGCTTTTTGAATACCGCCATAATTTTGCCATTCTGGGTGGTTTGGAGTATCGGGAAGGCATTGGGTTTCAAGGGCTATGCCGCTGAAATCTTGATAAGTACTGTTTGCTCGAGTTGGAGTGCCTGCAAGATAGTTTCCCGTATAAACCTGTAATGCGGCTTGGGATGTGAGCACTTCAAGGCTTAAATCTTCATTAGGGGAAGTCAATAATACACAAGGTTTTTGCCATGCTTTATTGACGATAAAAGAATGATCGTAACCTTTTGTTACCACTTGATCGCCTTGTTGGAAATCTTGTGCGATTGGTTTTGCCACACGAAAATCAAAGCTGGTATTCACCACATGCTTAAGTGGTGAATTTGGGATGCCTTCACCATCAACCGGTAAATAGAAATCCGCATTAAGGCGTAATGTATGATTTCGCACATCACTGCCCTGCTCGGCATTTTCTAAATTGAAATAAGCGTGGTTTGTTAAGTTC